>JBDQLO010000092.1:0-4613 GCA_040262735.1 Fluviibacter sp. | reverse complement strand
GTATGGCGCTGAACATGTCGGGCAAGTGGTTCAATGCCGTGTCCTATGGCCTGAATGACAAAGAAGAAATCGACTACGATCAGGTTGAAAAACTGGCGCGCGAACACAAGCCCAGGATCATCGTGGCGGGTGCCTCGGCCTACGCGCTGCGGATCGATTTCGAGCGTTTTGCCAAAATCGCCAAGGACGTCGGTGCCATCATGTGGGTCGACATGGCACATTACGCCGGCCTGATTGCTGCGGGTTACTATCCGAATCCGGTGCCACACGCCGATGTCGTGACGACCACCACCCACAAGACGCTGCGTGGTCCACGCGGTGGGGCGATCCTGATGAAAGCCGAACACGAGAAGGCGCTTAATTCGGCGATCTTTCCGGGTGTGCAAGGTGGCCCGCTGATGCATGTGATTGCCGCCAAAGCAACGGCTTTCAAGGAAGCGGCGACCCAGGGCTTCAAGGATTACCAGGAACAAGTACTCAACAATGCCCGTGTGATGGCCCGTGTGCTCGGCGAAGAGCGCGGTCTGCGTGTTGTCTCGGGCCGAACCGAAAGCCACGTCTTTCTGCTCGATCTTCGCAACAAGAACATCACCGGTAAAGACGCTGAAGCAGCACTGGGCCGAGCCCACATCACCGTGAACAAGAATGGCATCCCGAACGACCCCCAGAAGCCGTTCGTCACTTCCGGTATCCGGATCGGTTCGCCGGCGATGACCACGCGCGGTTTTAGCGAAATCGAAGCCGAGCAGATTGCGCATCTGATCGCCGACGTGCTGGACGCGCCAAACGATGAAGCCGTTTTGGCCAAGGTGCGCGATCAGGTGTCGGCACTGTGCAAGCGCTTTCCGGTTTACGGCAAGTAACCCGGATCTGCGGAGACGCTGAATGCGGTGCCCTTTCTGCGGCGCGGACGGAACCACCGTCGTTGAAACGCGCGAATCAGAAGAAGGGCATACCGTCCGGCGTCGACGTCGCTGTACCCACTGCGAAAAGCGGTTCACCACGCACGAAAACGCCGAGATCCAGTTTCCGTTCATTGTAAAACGTAACGGGTCGCGTACTGATTTTAGCCACGATAAGCTGGTCGCCTCGTTGCAGCTGGCTTTACGTAAGCGGCCGGTGACCGCTGAAGCGATTGACGCGGCGATCTCCCGAATCGAAGAGAAGCTGTTGGCGCTGGGCGAGCGGGAAGTCACCTCACAGCAAGTAGGTGAACTGGTCATGCGTGAACTCAAGAAACTCGACAAGGTGGCCTACGTCCGTTTTGCATCGGTGTACCGGAACTTCACCGACATCGATGAATTTTCCGAAGTCATTCGCGAGATCTCGCCGGTCGTCTGACCGCGCACGCACGACGACGCGGGTCATTCCCAATGCCCGATACCATGCTTAAATCACCCACGACGACAGACGCCGTCTGGATGGCACGCGCCTTGCAGCTGGCGGCAAAGGGTCTCTTTACTACGGGTGTCAATCCGCGCGTGGGTTGTGTGCTGGTGAAAGATGATCGGCTGATCGGCGAAGGTTGGCATGAGCGTGCCGGCGAGGGTCATGCCGAATGGATGGCGCTGCGCGATGCCCAACGGCTTGGCAACGATGCAACGAGCGCCACTGCCTACGTGACGCTCGAACCTTGCGCGCATCACGGCAAAACACCCCCGTGCGCCGAGGCGTTAATCAACGCCGGCATCAGTCGCGTGGTGGCGGCGATGGAAGATCCGAATCCCCTGGTGGCTGGTAAAGGCTTTGCGCGGCTCCAGGCCGCCGGCATTGCTGTTGCTGCACCGTTGATGGCGGCCGAGGCTGAAGCCCTCAATGTCGGCTTTGTGCAGCGCATGCGCCAGGGTAAACCCTGGGTGCGTCTCAAGATGGCCGGAAGTCTGGATGGGCGCAGTGCGCTGGCCAATGGCCAGAGCCAGTGGATTACTGGCCCGAAAGCCCGTGCCGATGGTCATCGCTTTCGTGCCCGGGCACAGGCCATCATCACCGGTGTTGGCACGATCCTCGCAGATGATCCGTTATTGACCGTGCGCAATGTCGATATGCCAATGGGACAATCGGGTCAGCCAGTCCGCTTACCGGCACTCTTACGCGTGGTGCTTGATAGCCAGCTCCGCACGCCACCGGCTGCAAAAATTATGCAGGGTGGATGCCTCATCGTCACAGCCTCAAACGATGCGGCCAAGATCCATGAGCTTGAAGCGGCTGGTGCAGAAGTGCTTTGCCTGCCAAACCAGCGGGGCCAAGTGGATCTAGCCGCGATGCTAACAGCACTGGCCGAACGTGGCGTGAACGAAGCGCATGTCGAAGCGGGCCCGATACTGAGTGGCACATTCGTCAAGTCGGGCCTCGTCGATGAACTGCTGGTGTATATCGCGCCGACGGTGTTGGGGTCTGATGCCCGTGGCTGGTTTGATGGCTTAAACCTGACCACCCTGGACCTAAAGACCGAATGGCAATTTCAGGATGTGCGCTTGGTCGGTGTAGATCTGCGGGTTATTGCACGTCCGGGTGCGGCGCAGTAGTCAATGACAAACGTGACAGTGCGCGTCTTGAGTGACGTTGGAGCTGCTCCAGCGCCCCGTGAGTGCATCATAACGTTGCAGTAGGCCTGTGGCGGGTTGGCCAAAGCCGGTGATGAGTTTGATGGCTTCAACCGCTTGCATACAGCCGATGACACCGGTCACCGGGGCGAGGATGCCGGTGGTGGCGCAGCGCAGTTCTTCGTCTTGACCTTCTTCCGGATAGAGGCAAGCGTAGCAGGGCGTCTTCGGGTGACGCGGATCGAACACAAAGAGTTGTCCCGTCAGTTTGATGGCCGAACCGGAAACCAGAGGTTTCTTGAGTGACACACAGGCGCGATTGAGCGCATAGCGCGTGGCGAAGTTATCACTGCAATCAAGCACGACATCGGCTGCAGCAACAGCATCCTTGAACGCCTGATCGGCAAGCCTAGGCAGGGCGAGGACATGGCATTCAGAATTGACGATTTGCAACGCCTCGATGGCGCTGGTCGTTTTGGGTTGTCCGATACGCGCTTCGGTGTGCAAGATCTGACGTTGCAGGTTACTGAGTTCGACGGTGTCGCCATCCGCGATGCTGAGCGTACCGACACCAGCGCTTGCAAGATAGAGGGCGGCCGGTGATCCCAGGCCGCCGGCACCAATGATGAGCACGTGGGCACCGAGGAGCTTTTCCTGCCCCTCGACACCGATCTCGTCGACCAGAATGTGCCGGCTATAGCGCAGCAGTTGCTGGTCGTTCATGATCGACTACTTTTCCGCGGGGGTTTCCGTCGGCGTTGTCACAGGTGAAGTAGCTTTGCTGTCTTTAGCAGCCTCTTTGACGGCGACAGGCGGTTTGCCGCCAAGACGCTTGATGGCCTCGACGAATTGGCGATCTTTGGCCGTCGTGTAGTCGGCGATGGCCAGACCGGCGAATTCGTCATCCTTATCCTTGCCATTGGATTTGCCATTGGGTTTATCGGATTTCTTTTCCGCGTCTTTGTCCTGACCGTTGGTCAAATGACCATCCAGATCTGCTTCGCGTAACAGACCATTCTTCTTGGCACCGGGTACTTCTTCGATTTCGACATCCGGGTCGATGCCCTTGGCCTGGATCGAACGACCGTTCGGAGTGAAGTAACGCGCGGTCGTCAGTTTGATGGCCGTGTTGCCGGGTAGCGGCAGCACGGTCTGGACCGAGCCCTTGCCAAAGGTGCGGGTGCCGATAATGGTCGCCCGCTTGTAATCTTGTAGCGCACCGGCGACGATTTCCGAGGCCGATGCCGAACCGCCGTTGACCAGCACGATCATCGGCACGGTTTTCGCCCCGGCAGGGATATTGCGCAACTCGTCATCCCGACCGCGTTGATAGTCTTCAGCTTTCGCATAAAAATTTTGTTTGGCATCCGGCGCGCGACCATCGGTAGACACGACCAGCTTGTCGGCGGGCAGGAAGGCTGCGGCAACGCCAACGGCCCCATTGAGCAGGCCACCCGGGTCGTTGCGCAGATCGAGAATCAGGCCTTTGAGGGGGCCATTTTTATAGAGCTGGTTGAGTGCGTTCGCCAGCATCTCGGTGGTGTTTTCCTGGAACTGGGTGATGCGGATATAGCCGTAGCCCGGTTCGATCATTTTGAATTTAACCGACTGCACCTTGATGACTTCGCGTGTCAGAGTCACGACGAGCGGTTTGTTCATTCCCTTGCGGGCGATGGTCAGTGTGACATCCGTTTTGGGTTTGCCGCGCAGTTTTTTGACAGCCTCGTTGAGCGTTAATCCCTTGACCGATGTGTCGCCGATCTTGACGATGAGATCACCGGTCTTGAGGCCGGCGCGTGCCGCCGGGGTGTCTTCGATGGGTGCGATCACCTTCACGAAACCGTCTTCCATGCCCACTTCAATTCCCAGACCACCAAACTCGCCCTGGGTGCCCACCTGCAGTTCCTTGAAGGCTTCAGCATCCAGATAAGTCGAATGCGGATCCAGATTGGTGACCATACCGGAGATCGCGTTGCTGATCATCTTCTTGTCTTCAACCGGTTCGACATAGCCCTGCTTGATGGCGTTGAAGACCTCGGCGAAGGTACGTAAATCCTGAATCGGCAGCCC
>JBDQLO010000091.1:0-4640 GCA_040262735.1 Fluviibacter sp. | reverse complement strand
GGTGCAGGACGTGCCGCCCTACGTCATTACCCAAGGCTATCCGGCCGTGCCGCGCGGTATCAACGCCGAAGGTTTGAAGCGCCGGGGTTTTGCGCCGGAAGCCATCAATGCCATCAAGCAGGCTTACCGCACCATCTACAAGTCGGGTCTCAGTCTGGACGAAGCGCGCGTCAAGCTCGATGATCTGCAGAAACCCCATCCGGAAGTCGCCGTTTTGAACGCGTTCCTGGCGTCGTCGCAGCGCGGTATCATCCGCTAAATTTTAGACGATGACGCAAGGCGCGCAGAATCTGGCGGCTTGCCCGCTGCGAGATCACCCCCTGCGAATAGCGCTGATTGCCGGAGAAGCCTCCGGCGATGTGCTGGGGGCCAGCTTGATACGGGCCATGGCCGATCGGTGCCCCGAGGCCGAATTCTTCGGTATCGGTGGTCCCAAGATGATCGCCGCCGGTCTGACGAGTGCTTACGAGCAGGAAAAGCTGGCCGTGCGCGGTGCCATTGAAGTCTTGAAACATCTCCCGGAAATCCTTCGAATCCGTCGTGGCATCATCGCACAGCTGATGGCATGGAAACCCGATGTGGTAATCGGTATCGATGCCCCGGACTTCAACCTGCCGATCGAGCGACGTTTCAAACGGCTAGGTATCCCTACGGTCCATTATGTCAGTCCCACGGTATGGGCCTGGCGGCGTGGTCGCGCCAAAAAGATCATCGCCTCCGTCAATCAGCTGTTGTGTCTCTTTCCTTTTGAGCCTGCGTGTTACAAGGGCGAGGCCATCGATCCGGTTTTTGTTGGCCACCCGCTGGCCGATGAGATCAGTCCGGAGATCGATCGGGTGCAGCAACGCGCTGCATTGAACCTTCCCGAGGGCACGCCATTAATCACCCTCATGCCGGGAAGCCGACGCTCCGAACTGGATTATCACGCACCAATTTTTATCCAGACTGCCAACCGGATCATCCAAGAATTGCCAGAAGCGTTGTTTTTGGTGCCGCTGGCAACACCCGTCACGCGGGACCACTTCCAGGCTGCACTCGATCAATACGGTGATCCGGGGTTGCGGGTTCGTATGCTCTTCGGCCAAGCGCGCGAGGCTCTCTCGGCGAGCGATCTGGCGTTGGTCTGCAGCGGTACGGCAACCCTGGAAGCGGCCCTGGTGCGTTGTCCGATGGTGGTGACGTACAAGTTCTCAGCCTCGTCGGCCTGGATTTATAAACACATGCGCTATCTGCCCTGGGTTGGCTTGCCCAACATTCTGCTCGGTCGTTTGCTGGTGCCTGAGTTGCTCCAGGACGATGCAACGCCCGAAAAGCTGTCGGCTGAGTTGATCGATTTGTGGCGCTCGCCAGACCGACGTGCCGAGATGCTCCGTGAAGGCGGCGTCATTCATCACAAGCTGCGTCAGGATTCGGCGTCACGCGCAGCGGACGCCGTGTTGTCCTGCATTGGCAAATAGATGTCGGCGACTCTCATTTGCGGTGTTGATGAAGCAGGGCGCGGGCCGCTTGCCGGTTCGGTTGTCGCTGCCGCCGTCATTCTGAATCCGGAAAAACCGATAGCAGGTCTTGCCGACTCGAAAAAACTCAGTGCCGCTGCGCGCGAGCGACTCGCGCCGCAGATTCGAGAACATGCCCTGGCGTGGGCGATTGGTGAAGCGACAGCGGCCGAAATCGATGAGATCAATATCCTGCAGGCCACCTTTCTGGCAATGCGGCGTGCGGTGACCGGCTTGACTATTTCCCCGGCGCACGCACTGATTGATGGCAATCGGGTGCCAGCGGGTTTGCCGTGCAGCGCCGAGGCGATCGTCAAGGGCGATGCCAAAGAGCCAGCAATCTCCGCCGCGTCTATCCTGGCCAAAACCTATCGCGATGCCCAGTTGCTCGTACTCGATCGCCTGTATCCACAGTATGGCTTTGCGCGTCATAGGGGCTATCCGACCGCAGCACATCTTGAAGCGCTCCAGTTGCACGGGCCGTCACCCGTGCACCGCCGAACTTTTGGTCCTGTGGCACAAACCTTGTTGCCAAGGCTTTGCTGACTATGCCGTTCGAACATATCGAATCCCGGCAGAATGCCCTGGTCAAGACGCTGCGACGCCTGGCCGATCACAAACGTGCACGTCTCGATGCCGGTCTGGTGTTGTGCGAGGGGGATCATCTGTTACAGACGATGCTCGAGGCGGGTGTTCAGCCAGCCGTTGTCGCGATCGCGCTACGTGCATGCGCGTCTGATGCACTCCAGGCGCTTCTTGCGCAGTGTCAGGATGCACGGATTGTGACGGTTGCCGATGCGGTTTTCGATCAGATTGCGCCGGCCGATTCCCCCTCGGGCGTGCTGGCGATATCGCCTTTACCCACCGCTTCACTGCCGCCGGATGCGGTCTGCGATACCCTGGTGCTTGAAGCCGTGCAGGATCCCGGTAATGTCGGGAGCCTCATTCGCACCGCCGTTGCCGCTGGCATCCGGCAGATTGTGTTGTCGCCCGGCTGTGCCGATGTCTGGTCGCCGCGCTGCCTTCGTGCGGCACAGGGGGCGCCGTGGTTGGCGCAGATATACCCCGACACCGATCCTGTTGCGTTTTTGAAAAGCTACGAGGGGGAAGTTGCGGCAACGATTCTGGAAGGTGGCCGCAGTCTCTTCGCGCAGTCTTTCCTGAAGCCCGTGGCCTGGCTCTTTGGAAACGAAGGTCAGGGGTTGTCACCTGCGCTGACGGCTTATGCCCACTATCGCGTGACGATTCCAATGCCGGGTCGGATGGAGTCGCTCAATGTCAACGCCGCGGCCGCAGTCTGCCTTTTTGAACAGGTCCGACAGCGTCAACTTGTTGCGCGCTAGCGACGTATTAGAACGACGGACGACCTTCCAGGCGAACTTCCTGCAAAATCGTCGTCGAGATTTCTTCGATACTTTTGCTAGACGAATCCAGCCAGTGAATTCCCTCGCGCCGCATCATCTTCTCTGCGTCACTCACTTCCTGGCGGCAATTGGCCAGTGAGGCATATTTGCTGTTAGGACGGCGTTCTTCACGAATCTGCGCCAGTCGCTCGGGTTGAATCGTCAGGCCGAACAGTTTGTCTTTGTGTTCTTTCAGCGTGCCGGGCAGGGTGCCGCGATCAAAGTCTTCCGGGATCAAAGGAAAATTCGCCGCCTTGATGCCAAATTGCATGGCGAGATACAGAGAGGTCGGCGTTTTTCCACAGCGGGAAACGCCAACGAGAATGACATCGGCGCCACTGAGGTCGCGATCGGTGATGCCATCATCGTGTGCCAGCGTGTAGTTAATGGCCTCAATCCGATTCTTGTAGCCCGAGCTGTCTGTCCGGCCGTGTGTTCGACCGACCGTGTGCGTGGATTTGATGTTGATTTCGGCTTCGATCGGTGCCAGAAATGTCTTGAAGAAGTTAAGACAGAGCGCGGGTGCCTGTTCCAGCAACAACGAAATTTCGTCATCGACGAGGGTGGTGAATACAATCGGGCAGCAATTGTCACGCTCGGCGACGGCCTCAATTCGCTGCACCGCTTCCATGGCTTTTTCACGGGTATTGATAAAAGGCAGACGGTGTTGCACCCAGTCCACACCCTCGAACTGGCTTAGCAGACTGTGGCCCAGCGATTCTGCGGTGATACCGGTGCCGTCGGAAACGAAGAAAACAGTGCGTTTGGTCATAATACGTCTATTGTATCGAATGTGGTTATCTTCGTGTGGTCAAATGGTAATACCAAGAAATGCGCAACGATTTGAAAAATTTTCACTTGATTTAATGGGTTTAACGGCTAGGGCTGTGTTAAATTGAGCGCCATTGATTAATCGCCTATTATTGGTAATACCAATTATCGTGTTTTCGACATGGTTCAGGATCTGAAAAACGTGCCTCGTTTGTCCGATACGGTTGCCCGACAGCTCGAGCAGCGCATTCTTGAGGGTGCGCTCAAGGCAGGCGATCGTTTGCCGGCGGAACGGGAGCTCGCGCTATCACTGGGCGTGTCGCGCCCTTCGTTGCGGGAGGCCATTCAGAAACTGGCCTCTCGGGGTTTGCTCTTTAGTCGGCAGGGTGGGGGCACTTTTGTCGCGAATCAATTGACCGGTGCCTTGGCCGATCCCTGGGCGCAGATGCTGCAGTCGCATCCGGCACTCAACGATGATCTGATTGAATTTCGAGCCGTGCTCGAATGTCAATGCGCCGAATGGGCTGCTTTGCGTGCCACACCGGGCGATCTGCAACGCCTCAATGACGCATTGTTAACCGCCAAGACGGCCATCGCCTCGTTAAGTGCTGAGGCTGTCGCTGATGCTGATCGCACATTCCACCAGGCGTTGGCTGAAGCGGCACACAATGCATTCGCCGCGCACATGATGTCGATGGTTCAGAGCCTGCTGCAAAAAGACATCCTGTTCAACCTGGGTGAACTGATCACCGTGCCGGTGGCCAGCCGGATGCTCATCGATCAATGGACTGCCATGGTCGATGCCGTTCGCCAGCAGAATACGGTCGCTGCCCGACAGGCTGCGGCCACCCACGCCGGATTTTTCCGCGAGACGCTCAACCAGGCCCAGCGCGCCCAGGCACGTCGCGAAGTTTCTGAGTTGCGCGCTGACCGTCGACCTGGTCGTGCTAGCACTCACGCTATCTAGTTT
>JBDQLO010000090.1:0-4642 GCA_040262735.1 Fluviibacter sp. | reverse complement strand
GTTCAAAGGCAAGGGCGGCATGATGAAGGCCATGCGGGGCGCCAAATCACTATTTGGCGGCAAGATGCCCTTTTGAGTTATTGCGCCAGGGCCTTGCGTAGGTAATCCACAACCCCCGCACGATCAACCATCGTCGCTTCAGCGTCACGGCGACCTTTGACCTCTATCTGGCCCGCGGCCAGGCCTTTTTCGCCAACCACCAGGCGCTGCGGGATGCCGATCAGTTCCATGTCGGCAAACATCACCCCCGGGCGTTCATTCCGGTCGTCGAGCAAGACATCAAAACCAGCGGCAATCAGCTCTTCGTAGAGTTCGCTGGCGGCCTGCTGGATCGCCGGTGACTTGTGATAACCCATCGGCACGATGGCCACCGTAAATGGGGCAATAGCCACCGGGAAGGCAATGCCTTTGTCGTCGTGGTTCTGCTCAATGGCCGAACCGACGATCCGGGTGACGCCAATGCCGTAGCAACCCATTTCCATCACCTCGGTCTTGCCCTGCTCATTGAGGAAAGTACAGCCCAAGGCTTCGGCATATTTGGTGCGCAGCTGGAAGATATGCCCGACTTCGATGCCCCGCACAATTTCCAGCATCCCTTGGCCGTCGGGCGACGGATCGCCGGCGACCACATTACGGATATCGGCCACTTCGGGTTCTGGTAGATCGCGACCAAAGTTCACGCCGGTGAGATGCAGGTCAACTTCATTGGCACCGCAGGCAAAATCCGCCATGACCGAAACCGACCGATCCGCGATAACGCGGATGCCCGGTTTAATACCCACCGGGCCAATAAACCCGGGGACGCAGCCGAGGGCGTCTTTGACTTCGTCTTCTCGGGCAAAACGAAAGGCACCAACGCCCTTGATCTTGCCGGCCTTGATTTCGTTCAGCTCGTGATCACCGCGCAGGAGCAGCAGCAACAAACCGGCATTCCCGCCCTCTGGCAACTCGGGCACGATGGCCAGCGTTTTGACCAGATTCGATAACGGGGTATTCAGTGCCAGAGCGACCTCTTCGCAGCGGGATATTTTGGGGGTGGCGACCTTGCTCAGTGTGGCACCCGCCGCTGGGCGCAGTGTCTTTGGTGCCAGCGCTTCTGCCAGCTCGACATTGGCCGCGAAGTCAGAGGTCGGGCAAAACGCGATATCGTCTTCACCCGACTCGGCCAGCACGTGAAATTCATGCGAGCCTGTGCCGCCGATCGAGCCGGTATCTGCTGCGACGGCGCGAAAACGCAGCCCCAGGCGCGTAAAAATGCGGCTGTAGGTGTCGTACATGACGCGATATTCGCGCTGCAGATCTTCAAAACTGGTGTGGAAGGAGTAGCCATCCTTCATCAAAAATTCGCGGCCACGCATGACGCCAAAACGCGGACGAATCTCGTCGCGGAACTTGGTCTGGATCTGGTACAGGTGGATCGGTAGCTGGCGGTAGCTCTTGATTTCCTTGCGCACGAAATCGGTGACCACTTCTTCATGCGTGGGGCCGATCACAAAATCACGCTGGTGGCGGTCTTTGAAGCGAAGCAGCTCCGGACCATATTGCTCGCCACGGCCCGATTCCTGCCAGAGTTCGAACGGTTGTACCGCTGGCATGAGCATTTCGAGGGCACCGGCGCGGTTCATTTCATCGCGGACAACGGCCTCAACCTTGCGTAAGGTACGCAGACCCATTGGGGTCCAGGTATAAACGCCGGAAGCCAGACGGCGGATCAGGCCTGCGCGTAACATCAGCTTCTGGCTGATCACTTCGGCGTCGGCGGGAGCTTCCTTGAGGGTGGTGATTAGGAACTGGGAGGAACGCATAACGGAGAACCTAGCGGACAGTGAGGCGCCACGGGCAGCCGAACGGCCGCAGAATTGGGCGAAAATCGGCATTCTAGCGGAACCCGGCTTTCGTCTGTGGATCGGATGTGCCAGAATCAAGGCAATTTCAAATTAATGCAGGTGATTTATGCTTGATCGTGAAGGCTATCGGCCCAACGTCGGCATCATTCTCTGCAATGCACGGAATCAGGTCTTCTGGGGTAAGCGCGTTCGGGAACACGCCTGGCAGTTTCCGCAGGGTGGCATCAAGCGCGGTGAATCGCCCGAAGACGCCATGTTTCGTGAGTTGCAGGAAGAGGTGGGTCTTGCGCCCGAGCACGTGGTTATTCTTGGCCGAACCAAAGAATGGTTGCGCTATGAAGTGCCGGAGCAATGGATTCGCCGTGAATGGCGCGGTAATTACAAGGGTCAGAAACAGATCTGGTATCTCCTCCGTTTGACCGGTGGGGATCACCACGTCCAGCTGCGCGCGACAACGCACCCGGAGTTTGACGCCTGGCGCTGGAGCCAGTACTGGGTTCCGCTGGAAACGGTCGTTGAATTCAAGCGGGACGTCTACAAGTTGGCGCTGGCTGAGCTGGAGCCCTTTTTGAATGCCGATCGACTGCGTCATCCGGCGCTGGGTCGCCGCGGGCGCCGTGCGCCAACCACCAAGAGCGCGTCAGCGCATAGTGGGCATGCCCAATCGATGCCCTTGACTGCTGCACCGGGCGTGGAGGAAGGTTCATGATTCGGCGTCTCGTAATTCTGGCAGGGATATGTCTGACGAGCTATGCGTTGGCGGCCGTCGAGTGTGACACCCGTAAGTATTACGAGTGTTACGACTATCAGGAATCTGAAGAGGATAAAAAAGTCTGGCAGGAAGAGAAGTACAAGCTACCGGCCGCACCGGATAGGGATACCTTGATTCCTTTTGAGGTCAATGTGTCGAATGCCAACCGCTTCTTTGTGGATCCGGCCAGCCTCACAGTCGGAAACGATGGCGTGGTTCGTTTCACGGTCGTGATCGAGTCCTCAGGTGGTGCACAGACAGTCAATTACGAAGGTTTACGTTGTAAAACCCGTGAGCGCCGTCTCTATGCCTTTGGCCAAAAAGATGGCTCCTGGATCGAGAGCCAGGGGTCGTCCTGGATTCTGATGCAAAAGCAGCAACACAAGATGCACAACGCCTATCCGGCCGTTTTGGCCTATGAATATTTCTGCTTGGATCTTGAACCGCCACCGAGTGCGGAGGTTGCCGTCGAGCGCTTGAGATCCGGTCCGGCAGCCACATCGCTGAGGTAACGGCATGAACCTAGACCACTTCATTATTGAAGCCGACAAGGTGCTACGCACGTTGTTTGCATCGCAGCGCAGTGTGCGGCAGCATCCGGATCAGGATTTGCCGGAGGCCGACTTGTCGAGCGATGAGCGCCGTCATGTTGCGGGTCTGATGCGCGTCAATCATAGCGGCGAGGTTTGTGCGCAGGCCTTATATCAAGGGCAGGCCCTGACCTCGCGTGATCCGGCCGTGCGTGAGGCATTGCGTCAAGCCGCGCATGAGGAGATTGAACACCTGGCCTGGACCGAACAGCGTTTACGCGAGCTTGGCAGCCATAGCAGCTGGCTGAACCCGCTTTGGTATGCCGGATCGCTGACGATGGGCGTGATTGCCGGCAAGCTTGGCGATCGCTGGAATCTGGGCTTTCTGGCAGAAACCGAAAAGCAGGTGACGGCGCATTTGCAAAGTCACCTGGAGCGTTTGCCGGAAGCGGATAAAAAAAGCGCGGCCATTATTCGCCAGATGGCGATTGATGAAACCTCGCACGCACATACCGCCGAAGCACTGGGTGCGGCGCAGTTTCCGCCCTTGGTCAAAAATCTGATGCAACAGACATCTAAGCTGATGACCAGCCTGTCTTACCGGATCTGACGGCGTATGGATCAGGTGCTGGCCGTGCCAGCAATCCCGTGGTCGCGAAGTTCCAGGTCCCATGTGATCTCGGCAGTCGCGCCGAGCATGGCGGTTGCCGAGCAGTATTTATCCTTGGATAGGGTGACGGCACGCTCGACGGCTTCGGGCTTCAAGCCATTGCCGGTCACCAGGAAGTGGAGGTGGAGCTTCGTAAAGACTTTTGGGTCCGTGGCGGCGCGCTCGGCTTTGAGTTGGACCTCGCAGCCGGTGACGGGGTGACGGCCCCGCTTTAGAATCATCACCACATCAAAGGCCGTGCAGCCGCCAGCGCCGGCCAGCATCATTTCCATGGGGCGGGGTGCCAGGTTGCGCCCACCGGCATCTGGGGGGCCATCCATCGTGACCATGTGGCCGCTGCCGGTTTCGGCAATAAAGGTCATATGTTCTGTCCAAACGACGCGGCATTCCATGGTGTTGTGGCTCCTGTGGGGTTCGATAAGGGATAAAACCGGATTGTAAGGCCAAATGATGCGGTGCGAGATGCTTGCCGCGTGCCAAGTCCCTGGCAGCGGCCATTCGACGTGTTGCAATGCACAATGATTGACGCGGGTTATGCAATAGACATTTTAGGGCCAAAAACTCTTGAACCCTTAAGGTATTGTTAATTATCACGAACTTCTAAAGAAGCCGCTTTGGCAGGGGGTTTTATGCGGCGCAAAAATATTTTATTGCGACACAGCAAATATCCTTGCTTTTTTGCCTTCTGGGCGATACATTGATTCTGTAAGTCGGGCGTAAGCTTTAAGGCTACCCGCAAGATGTCTCCTCCACCCTCCTCCTTTGGTGTGGATTTGCGCGGAACCACTCGTGTGGCTCCGCGTTTTTTTTTGCCGCGAAGCCCCCAGCCAGCGCTGCGTTGGGT
>JBDQLO010000089.1:0-4652 GCA_040262735.1 Fluviibacter sp. | reverse complement strand
GTCCTGGGAAAACCACCGCGCGCTGTTCGAAGCCGCCGGTTTCCCGGTCAACACCTACCGCTACTATGACCCCGCAACCCGCGGCGTCAACTTCGCCGGCATGCTGGCCGATCTGAAGGCCATGCCCAAAGATTCGATCGTGCTGCTGCACGCCTGCTGCCATAACCCGACCGGCGCTGACCTGAGCAACGATCAGTGGGATCAGGTAATTGACGCTATTCGTGCCCAGGGCCTGATCGCCTTCCTCGACATGGCCTACCAGGGTTTTGCCGAAGGCATCCAGCCCGACGCCATCGTCCTCGACAAGTTTGCCCACTCGGGTCTGCAATTCCTTGTTTCGTCGTCGTTCTCGAAATCGTTTTCGCTTTACGGCGAGCGTGTTGGTGCGCTGTCTATCGTTACCGAATCGACCGACGAATCGGCACGCGTCCTGTCGCAACTCAAGCGCGTCATCCGGACCAACTACTCCAACCCGCCGACCCATGGTGCCGCCATCGTCGCCGCGGTTCTGACCAGCCCCGAACTGCGCGTCATGTGGGAACATGAGTTGGGTGAAATGCGTGAGCGCATTCGTGCCATGCGTCTGGCGCTGGTCGAAAAGCTCAAGGCCAAGGGGGTCAAGCAGGATTTCAGCTTTGTCATCCAGCAACGCGGCATGTTCTCCTACACCGGCCTGACCGCTGAACAAGTCGATGTACTCCGCGACAAATATGGTATCTACGCCGTGTCCACGGGTCGTATCTGCCTGGCGGCACTCAACAGCAAGAACATCGACGCCGTGGCCGACGCCATCGCCGCCGTGCTCTGAGTCCGTTCGCGATGCCCACAAAACGCACCTGCGGGTGCGTTTTTTTATGGCCGCTCTTTGGGGCGATACGTCTGCGAGTGGCGCTGGTGCTTCACCCAATTCTGCAAATACTTCTCGGCAATCGGTTCCGATTCAATGATCACGATATTTTCTGCATTACGCTTCTCGGCGGCGCGGGTAAAGTTGTAGCTGCCCGTAATCACCACCGTGCCATCAATGATCATGATCTTGTTGTGCGCAATCGCATGGCGGTCGTCGATGAGCGTTGGAATACCGGCATGGCTGGCATAATCTGCCGCCGAATACTTCTGGCTACGATTGCTCTTATCCAGCAACAGGATCACATCCACGCCACGAAGTTGCGCATCGGCCAAGGCCTGCACGATCACCGGATTGGTAAATGAATACGCCTGCACGCGGATCTCGTTTTTTGCGGTGCCGATCTCTGCCGTAATGGCGTTTTCCACCAGGTGGCCCGGCGTGAAATAGGCGCGGATTCTGGTGACCGGAACCTCGGTTGCCGTCTCGGCCGTCTGGGCCACGCTCATCACAGGAGTGACACCCGAGAGCAGTAGCCCGATCCAGAACGACCGCCTCATCACAGCGCAATCATTGCTGCTGGGGCAGCTGCGGGCTGGTGGAAAGCGGCATCATCGCCTTTTCGGTATCGGTCACCAACTCGTCTTCCGGCGGATCCTGATAAGGCTCTGCGAGCACCGCCGATCGGCCAAAGCCCACCTTGGCCTGCGCCTGCATCACCTTCTCGGCAATATCGGTATTGCCTGCCTTTAACGCCCAGTCGACCGCACTCTCGCCGCCTTTGGTCCAGGTGGGGTCGGCCCCCGCTGCCAGCAGGCGATCCACCATCGCTTCCTGCCCCTGCTGCGCAGCGATCATTAGCGCCGACGCCTGACTGGGATTATTGGCATTGACATCGGCCCCCTTGGCCATCAGGTAATCAAAGACTTCAAGATTCTTGCCGTAAACGGCATAGCTCAGCGGTTGCCAACCTTGCTTGCGGTTCACCGGTACCCCGGCCTCCAGCATCTGTTGAACAATCGACAGATTGCCCTTGATGGCGCCGTAGTTCAGCGCATCATCGCCCACCTTATTGCGCCCCAGCGGATTGGCACCGCCCTTGAGCAAGGTCGCCACCACATTGGCGTTACTATTTGCGGCAGCATGCACCAGCAGGCTATTGCCCTGCCGATCCTTGTAATTCGGATCAAATCCTTCGGCCAACCCGGCCTGGATCGCATCGGCGTCCCCGCCCTTCGCCGCCGCCACCATGTCATCGCCCGAGGGCGCGGCCCAGACGGTTGCCGCCAGCACCAGGCTGCACAACCCGAGTATGAAGCGCTTCATGCGGCAACCCGCGGTGCAAGCACGGCCGCAGCCGCCGGAAACAACGTGAGAAAGTTGCGACTGGTCGCCGCCGCTACCTCTTCTAAAGATATCTGCCGCAAGTCGGCAATCGCTTCTGCCACATGTTTCACATAGGCCGGTTCGTTGGGCTTGCCCCGATAAGGCACCGGCGCGAGATACGGCGCATCCGTCTCTACCAGCAACCGATCCAGCGGAATCGAGCGCGCCACCTCGTGCACCTGCTCGGCTTTCTTGAAACTCACAATGCCCGACAGCGAGATATAAAAGCCCAGTTCAATGCCCGCCCGGGCCACCGCCAAAGATTCGGTAAAGCAATGCAAAATGCCACCCACGTCTGACGCCCCCTCTTCTTTCAGAATCGCCAGCGTATCTGCCGAGGCTTCCCGGGTGTGAATGACCAGGGGCTTTCGGAGGGCACGCGCCGCACGAATATGAACGCGAAAACGTTCACGCTGCCACTCTGGCCGGTCTTGGTGCCAGTGGTAATCCAGCCCGGTCTCGCCAATGGCCAGCACCTTGGCGTCGGCGCCCAGCTCACACAGAATCGCCTCATCTGGTTCCTGATGATCGGCATACTCCGGATGCACCCCCACCGAGGCAAAGATCTGCGGGTAGGCGTGTGCAATCGCCAGCACTTGCGGCGCCTCTTCGAGCGTTACCCCAATCGTCATACAACCGGCAATGCCGTTGGCGTCCATGGCCGTCAGCACCTCGGGCAAGCGGTTAGAAAGGCCATCAAAATCCAGATGGCAATGGGAGTCGATCAGTTGGGTCATATCCAATCAGGCACGGGTTTCAAATAAGCCCACCGCGCGGGAAAAAAGAGATTCAAGAAAAAGTCGAATATTCAACGGATGCGCACTCAGGCGGCGTGCCTCCAGCAGCACCTCCGGAAAACGGGCGAGCGCCTCATCGTTGATCCGTGCCGTCAGCTTTTCAAGGACCGACTGCAGTTCGGGGAAGACTTGGGCTGTCGAACCCAACCGTACCAGTTGCAGGTCGAGCGTCCAGCGTTGCAACCAATCAATGAGTTGCGCCAGACGCAACCCCGACTGGTCGCCTTTGATCAGCGTTTCACACGAACGCGCCAGCGCCAGCGCATCGAGCCGCTCACCGAGCGGCCATTGCGCCAGCAGCGCTGTCAGAATCGCCACCTCTGCCGTTGCCTCATCGGTGGCCGCCGGGTCTTTCCTGGCCGCCTGTGCCAGGGCCACGGCAAAACGCAACGCGCCGGCACAACGATTCAACCACAGGGCCCCCTCTTGGGGACTGATACCCATCGCCTGCATTTGTGACAGCGCCACCGATGCTTCCGGCACACGCATCGGCACATTACGCGTGCGACTGCGCACCGTTGGCAACAGGCGCTCGGCGGCATGGCTGACCAGCAAAAAATGCACCCCTTCGGGTGGTTCTTCCAGTGATTTGAGCAGGGCATTGGCCGTGGCTTCATTCATCGCCTCGGCCGGCTCGATCACAATCACCCGGCGGCCGCGATGGCTGCCGACCTGAATAAACGGTTCCAGCGCCCGCACCTGGTCGATGCGGATCTGCTCACTCTTCTTGCGATCGGCCTTGGCTGAGGCCTTGCCGTCATCATCGCCGACAGCCTCGTCTTCATAGGCTTCCGGGCGGAGACGACGAAAATCCGGATGATTGCCCGAGGCGTGCCAGGTACACGAGGTACACGTACCGCAGGCAACGCCGTCGTCACGCGGGGCATCGCAGAGCAAACTCGATGCCAGCACTTCGGCAAAGGCCAACTTGCCAATACCGGCCGGTCCGGTCAGCAATAGGGCATGCGGTAAACGCCCCTCCTGACGGGCGCGTTGCAGCGTTGCCCACGCCCCGGGGTGCAGGTCGTGCCAGACGATCATGGGCGACTGTCCCCGGTCAGCAGATCGCCCAGTGCGGCAAGAATCTGTTCACGTACTTGCGGCATCGGCACATCCGAGGCCACCAGACGGATACGCGCCGGGAACTGTGCCGCACGCGCATGATAGGCGTCGCGGACGCGCTGATGAAACTCCGCCGCCTCGCGTTCAAAGCGGTCAAGCACGCGCGTGTCGTGCAACCGTGCTTGCGCGGTAGCCACCGAGACATCAAACAGAATCGTCCGATCCGGTTGCAGACCTGCCTGCACCCAATCCTCGAGTGCCGTGAACTTGGCTGCCGGGACACCGCGCCCCCCCACCTGATAGGCGTAGGTCGCATCCGAGAAACGATCTGAAATCACCCAGGCCCCACTTTGCAGGGCGGGGCGAATCACCGTGGCCAAATGCTCCGCACGGGCGGCAAACATCAGCATCATCTCGGTCTCGGGCGACATCGGTTCATTCAGCAGCAGCGTGCGCAACGACTCGCCGAGCGGCGTGCCACCGGGTTCGCGCGTCACAACCACGGCATGCCCGAGATTGGTCAGATACGCGCGTAGCCATTCGATGTGCGAGCTCTTGCC
>JBDQLO010000088.1:0-4661 GCA_040262735.1 Fluviibacter sp. | reverse complement strand
TTTTTTGGAACCTGCCAGCTCTTCCAGAGAGTAGCCATGTTCACGGGCAATGGCTTTCAGCTTTTCAATCGCGGCGTCGCGGGCTGCGCTGGTGGCTTCTTCCGTCCGACGCTTGATCTCGCTTGGGATCTTCTTAAGCAGGTCTTTTAATTGATCAACATTCAGGTTCGACAGATCCATAGTTATCTCCAGACTTATAGGATTTTAATAAAAAGCGCATAACTTAATTAACAACTCATTGTAGACCCAGAATAATAAAATTACAACGCGATGGTATTTTATTTTCCGAATGACGCTTTTTTGTGAAACGAATTGAGCTAATCTAAAAAATATGGGCAACTAAAAGTCCGCTAGCATGATCATTAGCGCGTTTATAGATTTAAACATTCATAAAAAAAGCCAACCGGCAAAGGTTGGCTCATTCATTGAATCTATTGGTCGGCGTGACAGGATTCGAACCTGCGACCCCTTGTCCCCCAGACAAGTGCGCTACCAGGCTGCGCTACACGCCGACAAGGCGCATATTGTACGGCAATAACCTAGCCGGCTCAATGAAACCTAGGCTTTAAGCAATGCAATGATGTCTTGCAGTTTGGCTTTGAGGTCGGCTGGCACCGATGCCGGGTTGGCAGCCATGGTGGCCGGCATCGTGTGGGGCGCGCCATGAGCACGTGCATGGCCATTACCGTTGCCGTTGCTCCCATTGCTGTTGGGCTGACTCAGCTGAATGCGGGCACCGTGAATGGTATAGCCCTGTTCATAGAGCAATTCTCGGATACGACGCACCAGCAATACTTCATGATGCTGATAATAACGACGATTGCCCCGACGCTTGAGTGGCTTTAGCTGGGTAAACTCCTGCTCCCAATAGCGCAATACATGTGCTTTGACACCACAGAGCTCACTCACCTCACCAATGGTGAAATAGCGCTTGGCTGGGATGGGCGGCAGGGATGCCACGCCCGACAGCGAAGTCGACGGTGCTTCCGATAGTGTCGGCTGACTAAAGAGATCGGACATGACTTATTGCTGCGTCGAATCAGCCGCGGCTCGACTTCTGAATACGTTCGACTTCATCCTTGAGCTTTTGACTGGGATGAAAGGTCACAACACGGCGTGCAGAAATGGGAATTTCTTGACCGGTCTTGGGGTTGCGACCCGGACGCTGCGGCTTATCGCGCAGCTGGAAATTGCCAAAGCCCGACAACTTGACCCATTGACCGGCTGTAAGCGTATCGGCGATTTCGGTGAAGAACGCTTCAACCATATCCTTCGATTCGCGCTTGTTGAGGCCGAGATTCTCGAAAAGAATATCGGAGACTTCAGCCTTGGTCAGTGTGGTCATGATGCGGGTCTTTCGTAAAACACAATTTTATCGTTTTTCAGGTTCTTAGGGTGGCGCCGATGGCCGCTAGCCTCTCGAGCAGTTGCGCCATGACAGCGTCAACCCTTTGATCTTCAAGCGTTGCCTGAGTATCCTGCAAGCTAAAGCGGAAGGCAAGGCTTTTTGCCCCTTCGGGCACACCCTTCCCTTGATATTGGTCAAATAGGTGAACACCGCGCAGAACGTCGGGGGCGCCTTCCCAAAGGCGATCGATGAGTTGCTGCACCGGCACGGCGGCATCCACTACCACGGCCAGATCACGCGTAACCACCGGAAACGATGACAACGGGGTAAAAGACGGCACCCGGGCCGGGGTCAGGACATCGATATCCAGCTCAAAGAGGATTGGCGCAGAGTCCAGCTCATACTGTTGAACCCAGCGCGGATGCAGTTCACCGAGCCAGCCTGCAGGCTGGCCATTACGCAGGACACGGGCGGAACGGCCCGGATGAAACGCTGGATGTAAAGACGCTTCGAAGGTGAGGTCGCCAATCGTGTTAAGCGCTTCAACATCGGCTTTTACGTCGAAGAAGTCCACAGCGCGGTCTTTAACGCCCCACTGCTCGGGAGTAACGCTGCCCCAGCTCAGGCCGCCCAAGCGCAGGGTCTGACGGTAGCCGTCGACTTGGCCGGCAGCTTGATCGCTGGCGCGTTCAAATACACGACCTGTTTCAAAAATCTGCAGGCGCGGCTGACGGCGACGTTGGTTGTGCATGAGCGTGTTGATGAGTCCACCGATCAGCGTCGAACGCATCACCGATAGCTGGCTAGCGATGGGGTTGGCCAGCTCGACTGGCGCGGCATTGGCGGCGAAATCCTTTTCCCAGGCTTCGGGCGTAAACGCCAGATTGATGACTTCCTGATAGCCACGCTCAACCAGGGTGTCGCGCAGTGCCGCCAGCGGACGCTGTACTTCGGTCTGCGCCTGCATGGCCATCGGGCCCACAGGTGGTTTGGCCGGAATGTGGTCGTAACCGATCACACGGGCGATTTCTTCAATCAGGTCTTCTTCGATTTCCAGATCATGACGCCAGCTTGGGGGCGTGATGATGACACCATCATCGGCCAGGGTGGGTTGGAAGCCCAGACGCTCGAAGATGGCTTGAATGTCGGCATCGGTCGGGGCGATCCCCAGCACCTTGCGAATGCGAGCAAAGCGCGCCTTGACCGGCAGGCGCTCGGGCAGCGCGGTGATCTGATCGACGACCGGGCCGGGCGCGCCGCCGCAGATGTCGAGAATCAGTTGCGTGATGCGTTCAACGCCGTTGACGGTGTCCGCAAAATCGACGCCGCGTTCGAAGCGATGCCCCGCATCGGTATTGATCGTCAGCCAGCGGCTGCGCCCCTGAATGGCCGAGGGCAACCAGTAAGCAGCCTCGACAAACACATCGGTCGTGCTGTCGGCACAGGCCGTGCGCTCGCCCCCCATAATGCCGGCCAGGCTGATCGCACCGTGGGCGTCGGCGATCACGCCATAACGCGAATCCAGCGTTACGTCGTTGCCGCCGAGCAATGTGAGTTTTTCTTCCGGATTTGCCCAGCGCACAGTGAGACCGCCCTGCACGCTGTTCAGATCGAATACATGATTCGGACGGTTCAGTTCGAGCATCACGTAATTGGAGATGTCGACCAGTGCGCTGATCGACCGCACACCACAACGCTCGAGTGCCTGCGTCATCCAGGCCGGGGTCTTAGCCTGCGCATTTACGCCGGTGATGATGCGACCCGTGAAGCGGCCACACAGATCGGAGGCATCGATGCTGACGGGCAGGGTTTGCTGATGCATAGGCGCAACCGCGCTGATGGCAGGCGCTTTAAACGGCGTGTTGGTGAGGGCCGAGACTTCTCGCGCCAGGCCGAGCAAACCCAGACAATCGGGTCGATTCGGCGTGAGTTTGAGTTCGATGCAGATGTCGTCGAGGCCGAGTAGTTCGCGCACGGATGTACCGGGCTTGGCATCTGCTGCCAGAATCATCAAGCCATCACTCTCCTTGGCCATGCCAAGTTCGGCGGCGGCACACAGCATGCCGGCCGAGGGCACGCCCCGGACTTTGGCTTCCTTGATCTTGAAATCGCCGGGTAATACGGCGCCCGGCAACGCACAGGGCACCTTAAGACCCTGAGCCACATTGCTGGCACCACAGACGATCTGGCGCGGCATGCCTTCACCGGCATCCACTTCGCAGACATTCAGCCGATCGGCATCCGGGTGCTTGGTGACCGACAACACATGGCCGACCACTACGTTGTTAAATGGCGGCGCAACGGGGCCGCGTTCCTCCACTTCGAGGCCGGCCATGGTGAGCAACTCACCCAGTGCTTCAGAAGACAGATCCGGATTGACGAACTGCCGCAGCCAGGATTCCGAGAATTTCATGCTTGAAGTCTTTCGCTAAAACGGATTAATCGCAACGTTGAACGAGGCGCCGCTCAGGCAGCGAACTGATTCAGAAAACGGATGTCGCCTTCGAAGAAGAGGCGCAGGTCATTGATGCCATAACGCAGCATGGTCAGGCGATCCGGGCCCATGCCCAAGGCAAAGCCGACATAACGCTCCGAATCGATGCCGGCTTCGATCAATACATTCGGGTGCACCATGCCGCAACCCGCCACTTCCAGCCAACGCCCTTTGAGTGGACCTGCGGCAAAGGCCACATCGATTTCGGCCGAGGGTTCGGTGAACGGAAAGAACGAGGGGCGGAAGCGCACTTCCAGATCATCCGTTTCAAAGAACTGATGCAGAAAATCGATCATCACGCCCTTCAGACCAGCAAAGGTGACTTGCTCACCCACCCACAGGCCTTCGACCTGATGGAACATCGGGGAGTGTGTTGCATCGGAATCCACACGGTAAACGCGACCTGGCGCGATAATCCGAATTTCCGGCATGCCTTCTTTACCGCCATAGGTCGCGACATGGTTTTTCATGTAACGCGCCTGGATCGGGCTGGTATGCGTGCGCAGCAGCACATCCGGTTGTACCTTGCCCTGGGCATCCTTGAGGTAGAAGGTATCGTGCATCGAACGCGCCGGGTGATCATCGGGCGTATTGAGCGCGGTGAAATTAAAGTAGTCGGTTTCGATCTCGGGACCTTCAGCAACCGAGAAACCCATCGAGGCGAAGAGTCTTTCGATACGCTGCAGGCTGCGCGTGACAGGATGCAGGCTGCCGCGCTCACTACCGCGACCCGGCAATGTCACATCAAGCGCTTCCTCAGCCAGACGGGCGGCCAGCTGCGCTTCTTTCAAAGCGTCACGACGCGCATTAATCGCCGCT
>JBDQLO010000087.1:0-4666 GCA_040262735.1 Fluviibacter sp. | reverse complement strand
AGAATATTGTCGCCGTGGTACTGGGTTGTAATGGCTACGACGTGGTCGATCTCGGCGTCATGGTGCCCTGTGAACAGATTCTCAAAGCCGCACGTGAGCACGATGCGCAAGTGATCGGCCTCTCCGGATTGATCACACCCTCTCTGGAAGAGATGACCCATATCGCCAGCGAGATGACGCGCCAGGGTTTCGATGTACCGCTGATGATCGGCGGCGCAACAACCAGCCGCGCCCACACCGCTATCAAGATCGCGCCCAATTATGCCCATCCCGTGGTCTATGTGCCGGACGCCTCGCGCGCCGTGGGCGTGGTGTCAAACTTGCTGTCATCCGATGCGGCCAAGGCACAAGCCTACAGAGATGAATTGAATGCTGATTACGAAAAAGTCCGGCAGCAGCATGCCAACAAAAAAGGGGTTCCCCTCGTCTCAGCCGACGTCGCCCGTGCCAATGCTTTTGATGGCTTCAACGGGGACTTTGCCCAGTATCAACCCATCGCGCCCCGACAAACCGGCATTCAGGTGATTGAACCCGCGCTCGCCGAGCTGGTGCCCTACATCGACTGGAGCCCGTTCTTCCAGACCTGGGATCTGACCGGGTCATTCCCGGCGATTCTGGATGATGCCGTGGTCGGCGAAACCGCCCGCCAGGTCTATGCCGATGCACAGGAAATGCTGACGCAACTCGTCGCTGAAGACTGGCTCAAACCGCGCGGTGTATTCGGCCTCTTCCCGGCCAACCGGGTGGGCGATGACATTGAAATCTATACCGATGATGCACGTCAGCACACGGGGATGATCTGGCACAACCTGCGACAACAGCAAGAACGTCCAGCGGGCAAACCGAACTGGTGTTTGGCCGATTTTATCGCTGAAAAAAAACCTGCTGGCACCACGCCGGATTGGATAGGTGGCTTTGCCGTATCCTGCGGAGAAGGCATCGAGCACCATCTGAAGCGTTTTGAAGAAGCCCACGACGATTACCGCGCCATCATGCTGAAATCGTTGGCCGATCGCCTGGCGGAAGCCTTTGCCGAATGGCTGCACCGTGAAGTCCGCATGAAGCACTGGGGCTACGCGGCAGACGAAGCCCTGGACAACGCCGCACTGATCAAGGAAGCGTATCGTGGTATTCGTCCGGCACCGGGTTACCCGGCTTGCCCGGATCACCTCGCCAAACGTGGCCTGTTTGACTTGCTCGATGTGCCGAAACTGGCCGGGATGACGCTTACCGAATCGTGCGCCATGTGGCCTGCCGCATCGGTTTCTGGATTCTATCTGGCACACCCCGCGGCGCAGTACTTTGCAGTCAGCAAAATCGGTGAGGATCAACTCGAAGATTGGGCGCGCCGGTGCGGCCTATCGGTAGGCGAGGCCAAACGCTGGCTGGCACCGATTCTCTGAAGCGACTTTAGTGGGCAAAGTCCTTCGGGGCTTCCCAGGTAATTTCTTTCTTTTCACGTAAGGCCTGTTCCAGGGTCTTGATCAGGGGCTGCGCTCGAACCGATAGGCCAATCAGTTCATGCGGCTCAATGCCGACATCCGGTATCGGCATTTCTTCGCGTGGCTCGCGCCCTTGTTTCAGCCGCTTTTCGTGCTCTATCAATGTCCGTAGATGCACCAGTGCCGCCGGCATGTCATCGACCGTAATCACACCGCGCTGCGTGGGCGATTTCCCAATGACCATCAGCAAAGTCCGCGCCACATCATCAAACATCAGCAGATTGGCGGTTGCCTGCGACGAAAATCGAACCAGCATAAAACCTCCTTGGGGGCTACGTACCCGGGCTGTTTAGCTCCTTTATAATACGCCATACCCCGACATTGAATAAAAACAGTGAGTTAACACCATGCACATTCTTGAACCGCTCTTCGAGCAAAACCGCATCTGGTCGGAACAGATGCAAAATGAGGATCCGGAGTTCTTCAGTCAGCTCGCCAAGCTTAAAAACCCAGAATACCTGTGGATTGGCTGCTCGGATTCCCGCGTGCCTGCCAACCAGATTATGGGGCTACAACCGGGCGAAGTCTTTGTTCATCGCAACATCGCCAACGTCGTCGTCCATAGTGACCTCAACTGCCTATCGGTTGTTCAATATGCTGTCCAGGTGCTACGCGTCAAACATATTCTGGTCGTTGGGCACTACGGTTGCGCCGGCGTCAAGGCGGCCCTTGATGGTTTGCGTATTGGTTTAGTCGACAACTGGCTACGCCATATTCACGATGTTCGTCAGAAGCACCAGGCCATTCTGGATGCTACACCGGACGCAGAACGCCACAATCGACTGTGTGAACTCAATGTGATCGAGCAGGCGTTAAACCTTGCGCAATCAACGGTGCTCTATGACGCGTGGGCCCGCGGCCAGGAAGTCTCGGTACATGGTCTGGTTTATGGCTTGCAGGACGGCATTGTCCGCAACCTCAATATTTCCATTCATAGCCTCAATGCAATCTGCCCGGCTTATAACCACGCGCTGAGCGTCTACGGCACTGAGGCTTGATGCGATGACGCCCAGACACCCCTCTAGCCTGCGAAAAACAGTGCTGGCGGGTGCCATCGGCAACGCCATCGAATTCTATGACTTTATTGTTTATGCCTACCTGGCAGGCTACTTTGCAGCGCATTTCTTTCCGACGCACGATCCGGTAGCGGCATTGCTCGCCAGTTATGGCGCTTTTGCCACTGGGATGGTGATGCGCCCGATCGGCGGCATTTTATTTGGCAACATCGGTGATCGTATCGGACGCAAAGCCGCACTGCAGCTATCGGTTTTGCTGATCGCTGTACCGACACTGCTGATCGGTCTTTTGCCCACCTATGCCACGATTGGTCTGTGGGCACCGGCGTTGCTGATTCTGCTGCGCATGCTGCAGGGGCTTTCGATTGGTGGCGAATACTCGTCGTCGATTGTTTTTCTGATTGAACACGCGCCACCACGTCGCCGCGGCTTGATCGGTGGTTTTAGCCCCATGGGCGCTTTTGGTGGTCTGCTCCTTGGCACGGCAGCCAGTTTTCTCTGTACTGCTATTCTGGGCAAAGCCGTCATGGCCGACTGGGGCTGGCGCGTGCCCTTTGTGTCCAGCATCCTTCTGACGGGTATTGGTGTCTGGGCGCGCCGCTCTCTGGGCCAGGAACTCATGCAACGCAAAGACGCCTTGCAATCACCCGTGCGGACCGCATTTCGAGATTACTGGCGGCCGATGCTTGCCATTGCCCTCGCCAACACGGCGACCGGGATCGTCTCTTTTATCGGGTTTATGTATGCCGTCCCCTGGATGTCCAAAGTTGCCGGTATCGACACTACGACGGCTCTGGCCGTAAATCTATTTAGCCTGTTGCTCGTGACCCTGCTCTCGGTGCTTGGCGGCTGGTTAGGCGACCATTATGGTAAGTTGAATGTCACACGACTTGGTGTCTTGACTCTGCTCGTGGGCGCCTGGCCGGCATTTCTGCTATTTGCCAGCGGGAAAGTCACCCTCATGATACTGGGTGGTTTATTACTGGCCGTTGGGCAAGGGTTCTACCTGGGGCCGCTTTCCGCCAGCATGGCAGCGTTATTACCGCACAAAGTCCGGGTAACGG
Source organism: Fluviibacter sp. (assembly GCA_040262735.1). Lineage (GTDB taxonomy): Bacteria > Pseudomonadota > Gammaproteobacteria > Burkholderiales > Rhodocyclaceae > Fluviibacter. The sequence goes on along the minus strand of JBDQLO010000087.1, from coordinate 1,084 downwards.
GCCTGTCGTTTGGCTATAGTCTCGCCGTCGGTTTATTTGGTGGCCTGGCACCCATGTTGACCGAATACCTGATCGCTCGCTTTCAACTCACCATGGCACCGGCCATCGTGATCATGCTGGGGGCACTCGTCTCCTTGCTCACGCTTTGTCTACACCCCCTGTGGCGGCATAACGATGGTCAGCTGCCCGAAGACCAACCCGCAGTTGCACTTGAAACCCGCTGAACCAATGCAGATTGGAATCGACCTCGGCGGCACCAAGATCGAAGCGGCTGTTCTTGATCCCCAAGGTGGGTTTCGTTTTCGCAAACGTCTTGCAACGCCCCAAGGGGACTATCCGGCAACATTACAGGTCATCAAGACTTTGGTTGACTCTGCCGAAGCAATGCTGAACGCGCCTTGCACGACTGTCGGTGTCGGACACCCCGGATCCGTCAATCCCACGAACGGCCAAATCCGGAATGCCAATTCCACTTGTCTGAATGGCCAGATGCTACAGCGGGATCTCGCAGCGATCCTCCATCGCCCACTCCGACTGGCCAACGATGCCGATTGTCTGGCGCTGTCCGAATCCTGCGACGGCGTTGCCCGCGGTTTCAAATCCGTGTTCGCCATCATTCTCGGCACCGGGGATGGCGGCGGCTGGTTTATTCATGGACAACGCTTGCAGGGATCTAATGGCCTTGCTGGCGAGTGGGGTCATAACCCGCTACCCATCGCCTCGCCGGACGAGCTTCCCGGGCCGGCCTGTTACTGTGGCAGGCGGGGTTGTATCGAGGCGTGGCTATCCGGTCCCGGGCTGGTAGCCGACTACCAGCGCCAATCTTGCCATTACCCTGTCACAGACGCCGTATCATTGGTCCAACTCGCCGGGCAGGGCAATCGAGAGGCGCAACAATCACTTGACCGACATACCCAGCGACTTGCGCGATCGATCGCTGTCATCATTAATGCCGTCGATCCGGAAGCCATCGTTCTGGGTGGCGGACTCTCGCAGCGTCCGAATCTCATTGCCGACCTGCACACTGCGCTTCCCGCGTATCTGTTTCTGCCGGCGGGCACGCCACTGCAGACAAAATTAATGT
>JBDQLO010000086.1:0-4686 GCA_040262735.1 Fluviibacter sp. | reverse complement strand
GAATATAGTCATACAAAATGCCCATGGCGTTGGAACCACCGCCGACGCAGGCGATCACGGCATCGGGCTGACGACCAACCATCTCGGGCATCTGTTTGACGCATTCCTTGCCAACCACCGCGTTGAAATCCCGAACCATCATCGGATACGGGTGCGGCCCGGCGACGGTCCCGATAATGTAGAAGGTGTCTTCCACGTTGGTCACCCAGTCGCGCATCGCTTCGTTAAGGGCGTCCTTGAGCGTCTTGGAACCGCTGGTCACAGGCACCACTTCAGCACCCAGCAATTTCATGCGGTACACGTTGGCCGATTGACGACCCACATCTTCGGCACCCATGTAAACCACGCACTTCATGCCGAAGCGTGCGGCAACCGTGGCTGAGGCAACGCCGTGCTGGCCGGCGCCGGTTTCAGCAATGACGCGCTGTTTGCCCATGCGCCTGGCCAGCAAGGCCTGGCCGATGGTGTTGTTGATTTTATGGGCGCCGGTGTGATTGAGGTCTTCGCGCTTCAGATAGATCTGTGCGCCACCGAGCAGGTCACTCCAACGCTTGGCGTGATAAACCGGACTGGGGCGACCCACAAAATGCCGCAGCTCGCTTTGGAATTCGGCAATAAACGCCGGATCGCGGCTGTAATGCGCATAGGCATGCTGAAGCTGCTCCAGGGCGGCAACCAGCGTCTCCGAGACGAAGGAACCACCGTAAGGGCCAAAATGGCCGCGGGCATCAGGGTAATCGTAAGACATCATCGACCGAACTTTCTCGCTACTGAGGGTTGCCGCCGTCAGACACCACGCACGGCGCTCACGAAGGCACGAATCTTGGCGGCATCCTTGATGCCTTTGGCGCTTTCCACTCCGGACGACACGTCGACCGCAGCCGGTTTTACCTGACGAATGGCGTCGGCCACGTTGTCGGGGTTGAGGCCACCGGACAGAATCACCGGTAACGGGCACGCTGCCGGCACCAGTGACCAGTCGAACGACTCACCACTACCGCCGTAGGCCGGGGTCCAGGTGTCGAGCAACAGCGCGCGCGCCGAAGGGAATTGCGAAGCGAATTCTAACAGATCCACCCCTGGCCGAACCCGCGCCACACGCAGGTACGGCACGCCAAAGCCTTCGCACTGATCCGGGGTTTCATCCCCATGAAACTGCAGCAGATTGAGCGGCACCGCCTCGATGACCCGGTGCACTTCTGCCCGCGAGGGGTTCACGAAAAGCCCGACGATGGTGACAAAAGGGGGCACGTGGCGGCAGAGCGCGGCCGCCTGATCGATGCTGACATGACGCGGACTCTCCGGGTAGAACACCAGGCCGATGGCATCGACCCCGGCGGCCACCGCCGCCAGGACGTCTTCTGCTCGGGTCAGGCCACAGATTTTGATACGGGGAGGCGCAAGGTTGTTCATGCGGTCACGGGTTCAGAAAGTGAAGATCCCCAGGGGATCACCGGCTTGCCCGGCGCGGTCAAACGCAGGCAGCCCCAAGGCCATATCATAATCGACCCCGGTCAGATAAAGACCATCCGGCATAAAGGTCGGCGGTGCCAGCGTCCGCTGTTTCTGCGCCAGCAATTCGGCCATCAACGCCGGTGGGGCCCCACCCTTGCCGATGTGCACGAGCGCACCCACCAGATTGCGGATCATATGCTGCAAAAAGGCGTTGGCGGCAAAATCAAACACCAGCCAGTCCCCGTGGCGAACAATATGCGCCTCGGTCACGGTGCGAACCGGGCTATTCGCCTGACATTCGGCAGCGCGAAAGGCGCTGAAATCATGCGTCCCCAGAATCGAACGGGCGGCTGCGGCCATCAAAGCGACATCCAGCGGCCGATGAAACCAGCCGATCCGGCCGGCAAACACCGCCGGTCGCTCTGGGCGATTGAGCAGTAGGTAGCGGTAATGGCGTCCGGTGGCCGAAAAGCGGGCATGAAAGTCTTCGGGCACCGGCCTGGCCCAGCGAACGGCGCACACCTCAGGCAAGAGGGCGTTGACCCCGCGCACCCAGGCGGTATCCGGCCTGTGAGCGGTCGTGTCGAAGTGCACCACTTGTCCTGTGGCATGCACGCCCGCGTCCGTTCGTCCGGCGCAGACGACCTGAATCGGCCTATCGGCAATCTGGCTCAGCGCGTTTTCGACGGCCTCCTGAATCGTCGGTAAGACGGCGCCCACCGGGCGATCGCCCGTGGCGTGTGGTGCGGGTCCTTGCGACTGCCACCCATGAAAGCAGCGCCCATCGTATTCGACGCCCAGCGCCCAGCGCTGTGATTGCAACCCCGTCATACTGCCAGCCCCGTGGTCAGCGCCAACAGACTCAGACTCAGTAATCCAGCGCCAAAAACGATGTCCCGATAGGTCAGGGTGGCATCGGGCAGTTCGATGGTTTGGGCCCGGTCTAGGCTGGCCGCCAAAGGATCCGGCGCAGCGCGTTCCATACCGGCCAGCACCAGCACGTCCTGCAGGTTGCGCGGCGGCGGTGCCGACTCGAGGTACTCAAAGACCAGCAATAAACGTGCGACTGCGCGTTCCGGCCACTGCGAACGCCCGGCCAGGGGCTGAAGCAAGGCCAGCGATCCGGCGGCCAGTGCGCGTGGATCAGTGCTGTCGAGCAAGAGCGTTACGCTCGCGAGCATCCCCAACAGTCGCAGCAATTGCGTGACCGCCAGTTGCATGCCTTCGCTGGTCGGATACAAACCCCACGAGGGAAACAGTGCCGCACCCGGTGTCATGAGCAACGTCACGCCGAACAACACCAGCATCAACCAGCGCAGGCGGCGACACAGTATCCAAAACCGCGATCGGTGCGTGGCAAGCACCCAGATCAGCAGTGCCGCGGCGAGCCAGAGACCCCACGTTGACTGCAGCCCGATTGCAACGGCCAGAACGCCGATCATTTTCAGCGCCGGTGTCCAGATCAGGGCCTGCTGCGTCATACCTCGTTCGACTTGCGGTCTTTGCCCGGGTCGGACGACAGGTCGAGGTTGATCGCCCCCCAGTCGACTTTGGGTTTGGGCACGACACGCGGTCGATCATCCTGGGCCTTGGGATCTCCGGCGCGGGCGCGCTCACCAAGACGGCCGAGATTCACGCCCAGAAAAAGGCCCATCAGCAGCAGGAACAAACCACCGACAATCCAGGGCCATTCGGGAACATTCATTTCAAACTTTCATAAAGCGAAACGCCCCACTCACGTGAGGCGCCTCTCCGGGTTTCAACCGTTCTCAACCCGTCACAAGGATTCTCAACATCCGGCGCAGCGGCTCTGCGGCACCCCAGAGCAACTGGTCACCACAGGTAAAGGCCGCCAGATAATCCGGACCCATCGCCATCTTGTGCAGACGGCCGACCGGAATGGTCAGCGTGCCCGTGACTGCGGCCGGGGTCAGCTCGCGCTCGCTGATCTCGCGATCATTCGGCACCACTTTCACCCAGTCGTTGGCCTTGGCCAGGATGTCGTTCACTTCATCGAGCGGCACATCCTTCTTGAGCTTGATGGTCAGTGCCTGCGAGTGACAGCGCATGGCGCCAATGCGCACACACAGGCCGTCGATGGGAATCGAACCCGCCGAACGGAACGCCGGGTTACCGAGGATCTTGTTGCACTCGGCACCGCCCTTCCACTCTTCTTTCGACTGGCCGTGCTCGACGGGGACATCGATCCAGGGAATCAGTGAACCGGCCAGCGGCGTGTTGCGGAAGTTTTTCTTCGGAAACGCATCCGAGCGAATGGTTTCGGCCACCTTGCGGTCGATTTCCAGAATCGCCGATTTCGGATCGGCCAGCAGATCCGCCACCGAGGCGTGAATCGACCCCATTTGCGCAATCAGTTCACGCATATTTTGTGCGCCGGCACCCGAAGCCGCCTGATAGGTCATCGACGAGACCCAGTCGATGAGCTTGTGTTCGAACAGACCACCCAGACCCATCAGCAACAGCGACACGGTACAGTTGCCGCCGATCCAGTTTTTGCCGCCCTTGGCCAATGCGCTATCGATGACGGATCGGTTAACTGGGTCGAGCACGATCACGGCATCATCGGCCATGCGCAGTGCCGAGGCCGCATCGATCCAGTGACCGTTCCAGCCAGCGGCGCGCAGCTGCGGATACACCACTTTGGTGTAGTCGCCCCCCTGACAGGTCAGGATGATGTCCATCTTCTTCAGCGCGTCGACATGGCTGGCATCCAGCAGCTTTTCACCCGAACTCACCCCACCAAAGGCCGGGGCATCACCACCCGCGTTCGAGGTCGAGAAATAGACGGGCTCGATGTGGGCGAAATCTTTTTCTTCCTGCATGCGCTGCATGAGGACCGAACCCACCATACCGCGCCAACCGACCAGACCAACGACAGGCTTTGCCATGACTCTTAACTCCGTGTGAACTGCGTTTGAATTGTATTCTTGGGGTAAAACATTACAGGACGGCCAGCACGGCGTCACCCATTTCACGGGTACCGACTTTGCGCGTACCGTCTTCATAGATATCAGCCGTGCGATAGCCCTGGGCCAGCACCGTGCGCACCGCGTTTTCGATGCGCACCGCTTCGGCTTCCAGGCCAAAAGTGTAGCGCAGCAGCATGGCAGCGGACAGAATCGTCGCCAGCGGGTTGGCCACGCCCTTGCCGGCGATATCGGGGGCCGATCCGTGTGACGGTTCGTACAGACCCTTGTTGTTCTCATCGAG
>JBDQLO010000085.1:0-4808 GCA_040262735.1 Fluviibacter sp. | reverse complement strand
GCTCACGCGCTATTTTTTGCAAGCACCCGGCATTCGAGGATTCAGCAACCGCCACCGGATTGAGCAAACGGAAAGCTTCGTCGACCGATAAGGCGTCAGGCAAACGGCTAGGGTGCTTTGGTGCTCGCAAGCCTTCGGCCACATTGGCATCAAGCACGCCACGCCGAGCCAACCAGCGCAATAAACCGCGCCAAGCCGACAGGGTTCGTGCAATTGACCGACCAGACAAACCACCGGCATGCAGACGTCCGTCAAAACGTTGCAGATCCAGTGCTGTCAGATCAGCAGGTGCCGCACCATTCGCCTAAAGTTGTAGTCGACGCAAATCTCGTTCGTAATTGGTGAGCGTATGAGCCGAGACGCGGCGTTGATCGCGCAGTTCGGCCAGCCAGTCTTCTGCACCGGGCCAGAGCGCCTCCGGCACCGCAGATTGACTGGCATCGGCCATAACCAAACCCTCAGGCGCGCAGGACGCGCGCGAGCGATGCGGCAATCACGTCACCGAGCCGTTCGAGGTATAAAGTGCCCATGCCGGCCACGAAGCGTTCGGCATCATCCGACCCCATCGCCAGCAGGCCCAGCGTCTGTCCGTCAAAGCGAAGTGGAACCAAAGCCATCGACGCGATACTCGGATTGTCGCCTTCGCTACCAAACCAGGCCGCAACTTCACCGGTCCGGACAGAGCCCGTGACCGGATGGAGCATCCCGGTAGCTTCTTTAATGAGCTCGTTGCTCACCGGCGTACATACTTCGTGGCTCAGATTCGATGCACCCTCGCCCCAGAGACGCATTCTGGCCTGTGGGACACCAAAATCTTCGGCTAACGACTTGAGGATCAAACTCACCATCTGATCCAAACGACTGGCGCCGACTAGGGCAATGGTCAACTGGTGCATGCGCGCACCCAGCGCATCATTCGTTTCGCCCACGCCCAGCAGTTCGCCAAGGCGGTGCTCGAGCAGACGGTTCTTTTCACGGAGATTAATCATCTGGCGTTCAGCCAGCGAAATCGTCCGACCACTGTACGGATGCGAGATTTCGACCTGATGAAAAAACTCGGCCTGCTCCTCGAAGATTTCGGGATGGGCCTTCAGATACTCCAATACTGCTTCGCGCGTCACGCTCATACGTCGATCTCTCCAGTAAAAACGGTTACGGCAGGCCCGGTCATGATGACCGATTGGCCCACGCCATGCCAGGCAATACTCAGGTCGCCGCCGCGCGTTTGTACGCGTACGGGTGAATCCAGCAAGCCACGACGAATCCCTGACACCACGGCGGCGCATGCGCCTGTGCCACACGCCAGCGTCTCACCCGCACCTCGCTCGAAGACGCGCAAGCGAATGTTGTGACGATCTTCAATCTGCATGAAGCCGGCATTCACACGTTGCGGAAAGCGCTCGTGACTTTCTATCAGAGGTCCGTGCACGGCTACCGGGGCCGTATCAACATCCGCCACGATCGTCACGGCGTGCGGGTTACCCATCGATACCACCCCGATGGTGAGCGTAGCGCCATCCGGCAATTGCAACGACTGTTCGGCCGCATCCGTCTCGGATTCGAAGGGAATCTCGGCAGGCGTAAAACGCGGCTGGCCCATATCAACCGTGACCAGGCCGTTTGCCTCCAGTCGCGGATAAATGATGCCGCGTTTGGTCTCGATCACAATCGCGGTTTTATCAGTCAGCTTCTGATCATGCACAAAGCGCACGAAGCAGCGCGCACCATTACCGCACTGTTCTACCTCGCCGCCATCCGCGTTAAAAATACGGTAGCGAAAGTCGGCACCGGGCGCCTCTGGGGGCTCGACCATCAGCAGCTGATCAAAACCGATGCCGGTATGTCGGTCGCCCAATGCGCGAATCTGCTCTGGGGTGAATTCAACGTACTGCCGCATGCCATCAATGACGACAAAGTCGTTACCCAGGCCGTGCATCTTGGAGAACTTAATTTTCATGTCCGGATTCTACCTGTGTTGATGCACGTCCCTGCGCTTCCTCATCACCCCCACGCGGTGCTTTGTAACGGTTATAGCCCCACAGGTATTGTGTCGGACAACGGCGGATCAATTGCATGAGATTCTTATTAATCCCTGCAGCGGTCGCCTCCAGATCGTCCAGCGGCAGCGGTGCTTCGGGCGGGGTACAGGTCAGCACGAATCCTTGGCCCTTCGGCAATCGTTCCGCATACGCAAAGATCACACGCGCACCGGTCTGCGCCAGGCGCGCCGCCAATGTCATGGTGTAAGCCGGCTGGCCAAACCAGGGCAACCAGGCACCCTGGCCGGAAGGTGGCACCTGGTCCGGCAACAAACCGACCGACTCCCCCGACTTTAACGCGCGGATCAGACGACGCACCCCGCTTAAGTCCGCAGGGGCAACGTCCATCCCCTCGCGCGTTCGACCAAAGCGCAAAATCGATTCCGCCCAGCGCTGGCGCGGCGGCCGGAACAGTACGGTAATCGGCGAGGCGTCCGGCTGGCTAGCCGCATACTGCGCCGTGATTTCAAAGCAGCCAAGGTGGGGCGTTAGAAACAGAATTCCTTTGCCCGCTGCTTGAGCTGCCTGTACATGTGGCCAGCCATCTACCCGCCGCAAAGTGCGAAGGATCTCTTCGCGCGGATGTAACCAAAGCCAGGGCAATTCGAAAATCGCTTTGCCGGCCTCCGCACGCGCCACCGGCCCGATCTGCAAGGCAGCTTCCGGGCCAAAGGCCTGCGCCAGGTTGGCGTCAAAATGGTGGCGATAGCTTCTGGAATAACGATAGACTAGGCGGCCGATCAAACCACCCATTGTCTGCAATAAAGGGAGCGGCAACTGCGCCAGCCAGCGAACGAGGCCGAGATAACAGCGGTGCTTGACTGAGAGATTGGCGGGCGTTTGCAATGAGGACATAAGGCGAACAGATGCAGGCTATTGACGCAAATAGCTTTTACAGACACAATTATCTCAGACCGCCGAGTTAATACGACAACTTGCAGGGCGGGGCGCATCAGAGATGGTGGCCGAATCTGCTAAAGCGTCCCTCGCTCGAACCGATCCCCGGAGCAGGACACGCCACCCGGCAGTAGTTTGCCGGATCCAGTCCACCGGGGATTTGCTGTTTCTGGAGTACCTATCACTATGAGCGAATATCTCTTTTCATCCGAATCGGTCTCTGAAGGCCACCCTGACAAAGTCGCGGACCAGATTTCAGACGCCATCCTTGACGCCATTCTGGCCGAAGACCCCAAAGCCCGTGTTGCCTGCGAAACACTGGTCTCGACGGGTCTCGTCGTTATTTCTGGCGAAATCACGACCACGGCCCACATTAACTACCGTGAAATTGCCCAGGATACCGTGCGTCGTATCGGTTACGACAACTCGGACATCGGCTTTGATTACAAGTCGTGCGCCATCCTGACCGCCATCAACCGTCAGAGCCCGGACATTGCTCAGGGCGTGAACGAAGGCGAAGGCATCGATCTGGATCAGGGCGCGGGCGACCAAGGTCTGATGTTCGGTTACGCCTGCCGCGAAACCCCGACGCTGATGCCATTCCCGATTTTCTACGCGCACCGCATCATGCAGCGCCAGGCTGATCTGCGCCGCGATGGGCGCCTGCCCTGGCTGCGCCCAGACGCCAAGAGCCAGCTGACCGTGCGCTATGTCGACGGCAAGCCGGTCGCCATCGACACCGTGGTGGTCTCGACCCAGCATGACGCCGACGTGACCCACCAGCAAATTGAAGAGGCGGTGATCGAAGAGATCATCAAGCCGGTGCTACCAGCCGACATGATCAACGACCAGATCCGTTACCTGATCAACCCGACCGGCCGTTTCGTGGTCGGTGGCCCGCATGGTGACTGCGGCCTGACCGGCCGTAAGATCATCGTCGATACCTATGGTGGCGCAGCCCATCACGGTGGTGGCGCTTTCTCGGGGAAGGATCCTTCCAAGGTCGACCGTTCGGCCGCCTATGCTGGCCGTTACGTGGCCAAGAACATCGTCGCTGCCGGTTTGGCCGACAAGGCGGAGGTGCAGGTCGCTTACGCCATCGGCGTGGCCAAACCCGTGTCGCTCATGGTCAACACCTTCGGTACCGGCAAGATCGCCGATGAAAAGATTGCTGCACTGGTGGCTGAGCACTTCGACCTACGTCCGAAGGGGATTGTGCAATCGCTGGATCTGCTGCGTCCGATCTACTCCAAAACCGCCGCTTACGGCCACTTTGGTCGCGAAGAGCCGGAATTCACCTGGGAATGGACCGATAAGGCCGACGCGCTGCGTGCAGCTGCCGACCTGTAATTCAGTCAACTGCCGGTCGTAACCTACTGATCCCGGAAGCCTATTGGGGCGATCCGGGATTTTTTTCGGGACATTTCTGGTACACTGCTTCTTATTCCGAGGAGCGCTGCGACGCAGTCATTTCTGCTGCCAGGCGCGGATCTGTTTAACTGCGCTCACCTGACCAACCTGCGGGGTTGGTGGATCAGGTGAAGACCGCAGAATATGCAACACAAGTTCAACGGTTTCCTGACTGATTCACACCCGCTTTGCTTTAGGGAAAAGGAAGCTCTATGAACGCTGCAGATAAAATCAAACACGATTTCGTCATCGCCGATATGTCACTGGCCGACTGGGGCCGCCGCGAAATTGCGATTGCCGAAACCGAAATGCCGGGCCTGATGGCGATCCGCGAAGAATTTGCCGCCACCCAGCCACTGCGTGGTGCCCGCCAGTCGGCCCAACGGGTCCTCTTCATACCGCGAGTGCTGCACCACTCCGGCGAGCGCTCCGGGGTGCAGGGCTTGCATCAACAGCGCCCTC
>JBDQLO010000084.1:0-4821 GCA_040262735.1 Fluviibacter sp. | reverse complement strand
GTTTAAAGCTGACCTATCGGATCTAAAAGGTGGCAAACCGACTGCGGCTATTGCTTGGCGCCTATGGCCCTGCAGTATTTGTAACCTTGTTTGCCGTTGGTTTTGTCACGTCAATTCTTGTGCTGGGTTGGCTTGAAAGCCAGGGTCTGAGTGATCGCTGGGTCGGCTATGTCTTTCTCTTCTTGACGCTGCTGGTTTTTTCGCTGGTCGGATTATTCACGCGAACCTCTGATATTGCCGAGTTTTTTGTGGCGGGTCGTCGGGTACCGGCTATCTATGCTGGGATGTCTGCCGGTACGGATTGGTTATCAGCCGCCTCGTTTATCGGTCTGGCGGGTGCGCTTTATCAATCCGGATACCAGGGTCTGGCGTTCGTCATTGGCTGGACTGGCGGTTACGTGTTGCTTGCCCTCTTGCTGGCACCGTATCTCCGAAAATTTGGCCAGTACACCGTGCCTGATTTTCTGGCAGCCCGTTACGGAGGTCAGGCAATCCGGCTGCTTGGCGCGTTTGCGGTCATTATTGCCTCGCTGATCTATGTCGTTGCCCAGGTCTATGGTGTGGGTCTGATCACCAGTCGATTTATCACGCTGCAGTTTGAAATCGGGGTTTATCTGGGTCTTGCGGGTGTTCTCGTTTGTTCATTTCTGGGGGGTATGCGTGCCCTGATGCATGCTCAGGCGGCCCAATACGCCATCCTACTCATTGCTTATGTCACGCCGATCACGATTTTGGCTTTTGACAAAACAGGCGTTCCAGCACCGCCGGTGCTGTATGCCAAAGCCATGCATCAGCTGGTGTCGTTGCAGCATGAAATTTTTGATCGGCCGGATGAGCTGGCGGTGCGTCAGCTTTATGCGGAGCGGGCGCTTACGCTAAAGTCAAAGATTGAGGGACTGCCACAGTCGCTGGTAGAGGAACGACAACAATTGACTGTGCAGATCGAGCGCATGAAGGCTGCCGATGCCGCGCCCCGCGATATTGTGCAGCTTGAACGCGAACGGCGACAGATGCCTGTTAATGCCAAGGAGGCACATGGCGTTTGGCGCAATGATCTCAAGGATGCCCAGCGTCGGTCTGAGCCGCCGGTTGATGACCTCCAGCCCTTTGCGTTACCCGACTCGGCCAATAGCCGAATCAACTTTCTGGCGCTCATCTTCTGCCTCACGATTGGCACGGCCTCTTTGCCCCACCTGTTGATGCGGTACTACAGCATTGCCAGCGTTAGTCAGGCGCGTCGTTCAGTTTTCTGGTCATTGTTTTTTGTCGTTTTGGTTTATCTGCTGGCGCCGGCCTATGCGGTCTTTGTCAAACTGGAGGTGTTGCAAAATCTGGTAGGCTCATCCATCGAATCGTTGCCGGGATGGGTGACCGCCTGGACGCGTATCGGGTTGGTCTCTATCGATGACATTAATCATGACCACCTGGTGCAATGGGCCGAGCTGGTGATTAGCCCCGATGTCATTGTCCTGGCAACGCCCGAGATCGCTGGCTTGCCGTATGTGATTTCCGGCATGGTTGCCGCTGGTGGCTTGGCGGCGGCCCTTTCGAGCGCAGAAGGCTTGTTGTTGTCGATCACCTCGGCGCTGTCGCATGATATTTACTTCAAAATGTTGCGTCCGGACGCGTCCACTTCGTGGCGTTTGATCGTTTCGAAATCGGTGATGGTTTCGGTGGCGATTGTTGCAGCAGCGATTGCCGTACAGCGTCCGGCAACGCTGGTCGATATGGTGGCCTGGGCATTTTCTCTGGCGGGTGCCGCATTATTTCCAGCGCTGGTGTTGGGCGTTTTTTGGCCGCGCGCCAATCGTCAAGGTGCCATTACGGGCATTGTGGTCGGCTTGCTCATTACCCTGTACTACATCGTCCGCGTTCGTTTTGACAGTATTCCCTGGCTGGGCTGGTATCAGATCGGGATGGATCCTTGGTTCGGTATCGAGGCTGCTGCTGCCGGTGTATTTGGTGTACCGGCTGGCTTTATGGCCAATATGCTGGTCAGTCTGCTGACTGCGCCACCCCCCCAGGAAAGCTATCAATTTATCGAGCGTCTGCGTTATCCGCGCATTCTGTACAGCCGTGAAGGCGATGGCGAATCGCCCGTGCGCCAGTTACAGCAGCGATTCTGGCTCAAAACAATGTTGGCAACTCTGCTGCTGCTGGGTATCTGGTTCTTGGTCACTTTTGTCGCGAGCTTCGCAGTCCGCTCTTTGGATCAATGGACGTTGCTGGGATTACCCTTGGGCTACATGATTGGTGCACAAGGTGCGCTGATGGTTTACCTTTTGTTGATCGGCATTTATGCCCATTGGATGAACCGCCTGGATCGTGATTTTGGCGTTGACGAGCAATGACCCCGGCACTGCTCTTTGTTCTCGTGCTGTTGCGTGGTGTCATGGAATTGATCATCTGGCTTATCGTCGGTCGGGCGGTACTCCGTTTATTGGCTGGGCCCACCGGAGACAACAATGTGATTCTCCGGCTGTTCGATGTGGTGCTCAATGCGCCCCGTACTCTCGTCACCCGGGTGATTCCGGGTGTGGGCTTCGCCGGTCGCGAGTGGGTGCTCTTTGGGTTGCTGATTTCGCTGTGGCTCGCTTTGGGGATGGCTAAGTGGTGGCTACTGCGCTGATTCGACTTGTCAGGTTGCAAAGCAAGCACTCTTTGGTTAGAATCTCGTCCCTGCAGTAGGCGCGTAGCTCAGCTGGTTAGAGCACCACCTTGACATGGTGGGGGTCGTTGGTTCGAGTCCAATCGCGCCTACCAACGAATTTAGCCCTCAAGCCAGAGTCAGATTCGCCGACTATCGCAATCATCGCGACCCCGGCTGCCTGCTCTGGCTTTTGCGTTTGTTTTAACCAAATGCGAGCTCACAATGCCCGTTATTACGCTTCCTGATGGTTCCCAGCGTGACTACCCCCAGCCGGTAACGGTACTGGATGTGGCCGCCAGTATTGGCGCCGGCTTGGCCCGTGCCGCCCTGGGCGGTCGTATTGATGACAAGCTCGTTGATACCAGCTACCTCATCGAGACTGATTCACCGCTTGCGATCATTACCGATAAAGATCCGGACGGTCTGGAACTGATCCGTCACTCGACGGCCCACTTGTTGGCCTATGCGGTCAAAGAGCTGTATCCGGAAGCCCAGGTCACCATTGGTCCAACAGTCGAGAATGGGTTTTACTACGATTTCGCGTACTCGCGTCCGTTTACGCCTGAAGATCTGGCCGCCATTGAAAAGCGCATGGCCGAACTGTCGAAGAAAGATATCCCGGTCACCCGTGAAGTCTGGTCGCGTGACGATGCCGTCAAATTCTTCGAAGGTCAGGGTGAGCGCTATAAGGCCGAACTGATCTCGGCGATTCCGCAGGATCAAGAAGTCTCGTTGTACCGTGAAGGCGATTTCATCGATTTGTGTCGCGGCCCGCACGTCCCCTCGACCGGTAAACTCAAGCACTTCAAGCTCATGAAGATTGCCGGTGCTTACTGGCGTGGCGACCCCAAGAACGAACAGCTGCAGCGTGTTTACGGCACGGCTTGGGCGAAAAAAGAAGATCTGGATGGCTACCTTCACATGCTCGAAGAGGCCGAAAAGCGCGACCACCGCCGTCTGGGTCGTGCGCTGGATCTATTCCACATGCAGGACGAAGCCCCGGGCCTGGTGTTCTGGCACCCCAAGGGCTGGGCCGTCTGGCAGGAAGTGGAGCAGTACATGCGCCGCGTCTATCGTGACAACGGCTATCAGGAAGTGCGTTGCCCGCAGATTCTGGATCGTTCGCTGTGGGAAAAGTCTGGCCACTGGGATCACTATCACGAGAACATGTTCACGACCGAGTCGGAAAAGCGCCTTTATGCGCTAAAGCCGATGAACTGCCCGGGTCATGTGCAGGTTTATAACGCAGGACTGCGTTCGTATCGCGATTTGCCGCTACGCTATGGCGAATTCGGCTCCTGCCACCGTAATGAGTCGTCCGGTGCGCTGCACGGCCTGATGCGTGTGCGTGGTTTCGTACAGGATGACGGCCACGTCTTCTGTACCGAAGACCAGATCGAAGCCGAAGTGACCGCCTTTAATGCGCTGGTCAAGCAGGTCTATGCCGACTTCGGTTTCAACGAAGTCGCGGTCAAACTGGCGCTGCGCCCGGAAGGTCGTGTTGGTTCCGATGAAATCTGGGACAAAGCCGAAGAGGCATTGCGCGCCGGTTTGCGGGCATCGGGTCTGGAATGGTCAGAACTGCCGGGTGAGGGCGCCTTCTATGGTCCGAAGATCGAATTCCATATCAAGGACGCCATTGGCCGATCCTGGCAGTGTGGCACCATGCAGGTCGATTTCTCGATGCCGGGCCGTCTGGGCGCCGAATACGTCGCTGAAGACAATAGCCGCAAGGTGCCGGTGATGCTGCACCGGGCTATTCTTGGCTCACTCGAGCGCTTTATCGGGATTCTGATTGAAAACCACTCGGGTGCGCTGCCGACCTGGCTGTCGCCAGTGCAGGCCGTCGTGCTCAATATCTCGGAAAAACAGGCCGATTACGCCCAGGATGTGGTGAATCAGCTCCACGCAGCCGGGTTCCGGGCCGAAGCCGATTTGCGTAATGAGAAAATTACCTATAAAATTCGGGAACATAGCGTTAACCGGCTGCCTTACCAGCTTGTCGTTGGCGACAAGGAAAAAGAAGCCGGTCTCGTGGCCGTGCGTACCCGTGGGGGTCAGGATCTGGGACAGATGACTGTTGCAGAGCTGATTGAGCGTCTGAAAGCAGACGTTGCTGCCTACCGGTAAGCGCGGTTCGTTTTTTTAATGAATTAAGGAGTACAGGTCAT
>JBDQLO010000083.1:0-4824 GCA_040262735.1 Fluviibacter sp. | reverse complement strand
GTTTTTCCGAGCGCCCCCAGCATCTGGATCCGGCGATTGCCTCCTCCACCCGTGAAATTGGGTTTATCGCGCAGAGTAACGAGCCGCCGCTGCAGTACCACTATCTGAAGCGACCCTACACGCTCATTCCGGCCACACTCGAAGCCATGCCGGAGATACGCTATTTTGATCAGGCAGGTCGTCCGGCCAGCGAGTCCACCCCGGCCGATCAGATCGGGCGCACGGTCTACCGCCTGCGGCTGCGCGGCGATGTGCTGTATCAACCGCATCCGGCCTTTAGCAGCCACCCCGACGGCACGCCACGCTATCTGAATCTGGATAGCCGCCAGGTGCGCGCCCTGCAGGGCCCGGCTGGCCCCATGGCATTAGCCGATCCGGGAACCCGTCTGCTCAAGGCGCAGGATTACGTTTATCAGATCAAACGGCTGGCGCATCCGGCTGTTCAGTCGCCGATCTTCGGAATGATGGGTGAACACATCCAGGGCCTGCAGGCTTTGTCCGATGACATCAAAAGCCGCATGGCCGCACAACCGGGCACCTGGATCGACCTCGAGCCGTTGCCGTTGCCGGGTGCCGTGGCCATCGACGACCGCACGCTGGAAATTACCCTGAACGGCAAATACCCGCAGTTTATCTACTGGCTAGCGATGAACTTCTTTGCGCCCATGCCGCGGGAAGTGGATCAGTTCTATGGTCAGCCGGCATTACGGCGCAGCAACGTGCGTATCGATACCTGGCCGGTGGGCACCGGCCCGTACATGATGGTGCATAACAACCCCAATTCGCGGATCGAGCTGGCGCGTAACCCCAACTTTCACGATGAGCGTTACCCCTGTCAGGGCGAACCCGGCGATGCCGCCGCAGGCCTGCTGGCAAGTTGTGATGCAAAATTGCCCTTGATCGACGGCGTGGTGTTCAGCCGCGAAAAAGAGAGTCTGCCGTACTGGAATAAGTTCCTGCAGGGCTATTACGACGAGTCGGGTATTTCATCGGATAGCTTCGACCAGGCGGTGCGCGTTACCGTCACCGGCGACGTTAATGTGTCGCCGGCGATGGCAGCGCAGGGCATCCGTTTACAGACCTCGGTACGCACCTCGGTCTATTACATGGGCTTCAATCTGCTGGATCCGGTCGTCGGCGGTAAAACACCCGAAGAGCAACGTCGCGCCAGACTGCTGCGTCAGGCGCTATCGATTGCGCTCGACCAGGAAGAGTTCATTTCGATCTTTCTCAATGGCCGGGGTCAGCCGGGCATGGGACCGATTCCGCCCGGTATCTTTGGTCATCAGTCCGGGCAGGCCGGCATGAACCCGGTGGTTTACACCTGGAAAGACGGCGCCCCCGAACGACGCAGCATCAAAGAGGCCAGGGCCTTACTGGCGCAGGCCGGCTGGCCGGATGGCCGCGATCGTAAAACAGGCCGGCCGCTGGTGCTTAACCTCGATACCACCTCGGGGGGGCTGGGTGACAAGTCAACCATGGACTGGATGTCGCGCCAACTCCATCAAATTGGGGTGCAGCTCGTCGTGCGCAGTACCGACTTCAACCGTTTTCAGGAAAAACTGCGCAAGGGCAGTGCGCAGATGTACTTTCTGGGCTGGAACGCCGATTACCCCGACCCGGAAAACTTTTTCTTCTTGCTCTACGGGCCCGAGGGTAAAGTCGCGCATGGCGGTGAGAATACGGCCAACTACAGTAACCCCGAGTTTGATCGGCTGTTCCGGATCATGGTCAATCTGCCCAATGGGCCGGCGCGCCAGAATGTCATCGACAGCATGCTCAGACTGGTTCGTGAAGACGCTCCCTGGATCTACTGGTTCTACCCCAAGACCTACGTCTTGCAGCACAGCTGGTTAGAGAACTTCAAACTCAATAACGTGGCCAGCAACACGCTCAAGTACGAGCGCGTTAATGCCCAACGCCGCGAGGCTTTAAGGCAGGCTTGGAATCAACCGTTGCTCTGGCCGTTTGTCGTGCTGGTGGTGGGCGTGCTAGCACTGCTCTGGCCGGCGGTGCGCGCCTATCGTTCGCGATCCGGCCTGGACGCTTTCGGAAACCGGGTGAGGGGCAACTGATGCTGCGCTATCTGTTACGTCGGCTACTCTACGCGGTGCCCATTCTGATCGGGGTGAACCTGATTACCTTTGCACTGTTCTTCATGGTCAACAGCCCGGATGATATGGCCCGCATGCAGCTGGGCGTCAAACGCGTCACACCAGAAGCGATTACGCAGTGGAAGGCCGCACGCGGTTATGACAAGCCGCTCTTCATCAACGCATCGGCGGCCGGCGTGCAGCAGGTGACCGACACCATCTTCTTCGACAAATCCATGCGGTTGTTTGCCGGCGAGTTTGGCCGCAGTGAAGATGGTCGCGAAATCAGCCAGGAGATCCGGCAACGCATGGGGCCATCGCTGGCCATTGCGCTACCGACCTTTGTCATTGGCCTGGGTCTGACCATCAGCCTGGCGCTGATGCTGGTGCTGTTTCGTGGCACCTGGCTCGACCGAACCGGCGTTGTGATCTGCGTAGGGCTGATGTCGATCTCGTCATTGTTCTTCATCATCGGCGGGCAGTTTGTTTTTGCCCGGGTGCTCAAACTGGTGCCCATCTCCGGCTACGAGAGCAATCCCTGGACGGCGTGGCATTTCCTGATCCTGCCGGTGGCCGTGAGTATTGTGGCGGGCATTGGCGGATCGACCCGTTGGTACCGCACGATCTTTCTTGAAGAAATCGGCCGCGACTACGTGCGCACGGCACGCGCCAAGGGGTTGTCGGATGCGCGCGTGCTGTTCGGGCACGTGTTGCGTAATGGTCTGATTCCTATTCTTACTGGCGTGGTGGTGGTGATTCCGTCATTGTTCCTTGGCTCGCTGCTCGTGGAATCGTTCTTCGGTATTCCGGGTCTGGGCAGTTACACCATTGATGCCATCGCGGCACAGGATTTTGCGGTGGTACGTGCCATGGTTTTTCTGGGGTCGGTGTTGTATCTCGTTGGTCTGATCCTGACCGATCTGTCGTACACGCTGGTTGATCCGCGTATCCGGTTGAAGTAATCATGGATCTGATCGACATCATTTTCATCCTGCGCGATAGCCTGTGGGTCTGTCTGGTGACCGACGCCTTGCTCTGGCTGTTGTTTGTTGCGTTCGTGATAGGCCTGGTCGTGATCTTGCGTTCACCCTTGCAACGCGAGGTCTGGCGCAATGTCTTCCAGCAGCGTCTGGCCGTCGTTTCGGCGGTGGTGCTTGCCGTTGCCGCCTCGTTTGCGCTGCTCGACTCGATTCACTTCCGTCAGCCATTGCCGGTGCTGACAGACGACTCGGGTCCCCCAGAATCGACCCAGGTCCGCTATGCGGTCGATGTGAACTCGGTGCTCGATCTCCTGCTGAGCGGTCTGCGTGATGGCTACGAAAAAACCTACTCGGCACCGTTGGCCGTGAATCTGTCGGCCCTGGAGCCGGTGACCATCGTCTTGCCCGATGGCGATGTCGAAGTCCGACGTGAAGCACCGCGTCTTAAAGTGGCGGGGCAGGCTTTTCCGCCCGGAGCCGTGAGCGCCGCTGACTACGGGGCCGACATCGCAACCCGTATTGCCACGGGTGCGCTTGGCGGGCTGGTGGCTTTTGCCGTTCTGGCATTTATCGGGCTGGCCGTGCGCCGCTGGTACCGTGCCAGGGCAAAATCACCCCCCAGCAACCCGGTCGCACGGCGCTGGGTGATGCTGACGCTGGGTGTGATATTCATGCTTGCGGGTGTGATGGTCTCGCTCAGTCAAAACTTTCATGTCTTCGGAACCGACAAAGTCGGGCAGGATGTTTTGTATCAGGTGCTGAAGAGTCTGCGCACGGCGCTGGTGATTGGTCTGGTGCCCACGCTCGTGACCTTGCCGATCGGGGTGGTGCTGGGTCTGGCGGCGGGTTACTTCCGCGGCAAGGTCGATGATGCCATTCAATACGTCTACACCACGGTGAGTGCCATCCCCGGCGTGTTGCTCATTGCGGCTGCCGTGCTCAGCATCCAGGTCATGCTCGATAATCATCCGGAGTGGTTTGCCACGGCCGTCGAGCGGGGCGATGTGCGCCTACTCGCGCTCTGCATCATTCTGGGCATGACCAGCTGGACGGGCATCGCCCGCCTGCTGCGCGGCGAATCACTCAAGATGCGCGAATACGAATACGTGCAAGCCGCCAGAGCGTTTGGCGTGGGTGCCGGGCGCATTTTGCTGCGCCATATTCTGCCGAATGTGTTCCCCATCATTCTCATCACCATGGTCATGGAGTTCTCCACGCTCGTGCTGGCCGAAGCGGTGTTGTCCTACATCGGCATTGGCGTCGACCCCACCATGTTCAGCTTCGGGCTCATGATCAACAACGCGCGGATGGAACTCTCGCGCGAACCGGTGGTGTGGTGGACGCTGACCGCGGCGTTTATCTTCATGGTCGTGCTGGTGCTGGCCGCCAATATTCTGGCCGATGCCGTGCGTGATGCGCTCGACCCGCGTTCGGAGCGTTCGTCATGAAGACGCCCCCGCTGCTGCAAGTGCGTGATCTGTCGCTGGCCTTTGCCCGCCAGGATGCGATGGGTGCTACCACACTCACCGATGCGCTGAGCCACATCCAGTTTGATTTGTACGCCGGCGAAACGCTGGCGTTACTCGGCGAATCCGGTTGCGGTAAATCGCTGACGTCACTGGCCATGATGCGTCTGTTGCCGCCCAACGCCCGTTATCAATCGGGGCGTTTGCTGCTGGCCACCGATGATCCGCGCCGGCCAGAAGACCTCTTGCGGATCTCCGAAGCACGCATGCGCCAGGTACGTGGCC
>JBDQLO010000082.1:0-4835 GCA_040262735.1 Fluviibacter sp. | reverse complement strand
GTCACCTGCTGGGTGGCGCTGGTGGGTTGGAGTCGGTGTTTACGGTGCTGGCCGTCCACAACCAGATCTCGCCACCGACCATTAACATCTTTAATCAGGATCCGGAGTGCGATCTGGATTACTGCGCGAATACGGCGCGTGACATGAAGATTGATGTGGCGCTGAAGAACAATTTCGGCTTTGGCGGCACCAACGGTTCGCTGGTCTTCAAACGCATTTAACGCCGATGAACCCGCGCCGGTTTGAACTCCGGCCGATCGCATCGCGCCGCCTCCGGGCGGCGTTGCTTTTGGTCCTGCTGCTGAGCTTGCTCGGTATCAGCCAGACGCGTCTGTCGGATGCCGAACTGGTCGTGGCGCTTCTGGCCTTGGCGGCGATTTTTGCCGATGGCTGGCGCCGCACCCGGATGCCGGCCTGCCAGCTGATGTTAAGTTATCGGCCGTTAGGGGGCAGCGTGCTGCTCGCCCAGGCGGCGGGCCCGGCAGAAATGCCCCTGCGCTGTCGCCATGCCAGCGTTTATCCCTGGTTGATTGTGCTGCAGTTTGAGCGGGATCCGCAGGCGCCGGGGCCATGGCCGGCCTGGCTGAATCGTGCCATGGTGTTGTTGCCAGACAGCCTGGGTGACGCATCCAGCACCGAGTGGCGTCGGTTGCTGATCTGGGCCCGGCTAACCCGCCGGCAGCTGGCCCACCGTTAGATCCGTTTGCGCAGCACCGTATTCTTGGCTTGCTTCAGTGTATTGGGATAATCGCGTGAGTAGTGCAGGCCACGGCTTTCTTTGCGCTTCAGTGCCGAGCGCACGATCAGATCGGCCGCCTGTACCAGGTTGCGCAGTTCGAGAAGATCGTGACTGATGCGGAAATTGGCATAGAACTCATCAATCTCACGAAAGAGCAGGCGGATCCGGTGCTGGGCGCGAAGCAGGCGCTTGGTGGTCCGGACAATGCCCACGTAGTCCCACATGAAACGGCGGAGCTCGTCCCAGTTGTGCGAGATGACGATTTCTTCATCGGCATCGGTGACGCGGCTCTCGTCCCACAGCGGCAAATCATCAGGGATCGGTTGCGGGTGGGCGAGAATGTCGTTTGAGGCTGCCCGCGCATAGACCAGGCACTCCAGCAACGAGTTCGAGGCCAGGCGGTTGGCGCCATGCAGGCCGCTACAGGTGACTTCGCCGGCGGCATAGAGGCCGGCAATGTCAGTTCGTGCGTGTTGGTCGACCACGACGCCGCCGCAGGTGTAATGGGCGGCGGGCACGACGGGGATCGGCTCCCGGGTAATGTCGATGCCCAGTTGGCGACAGCGCTCGTAAATGGTGGGAAAGTGCGCTTTGACGAAATCGGCCGGTTGGTGGCTGATGTCGAGATAAACACAGTCGAGGCCATGCCGCTTCATTTCGGCGTCGATGGCGCGGGCCACGATATCCCGCGGGGCCAGCTCGGCGCGCGGGTCGTAGTCGTCCATGAAACGGGTGCCATCCGGTCGCGTGAGTAAACCCCCTTCACCGCGGACCGCTTCGCTGATCAGGAAGGATATTTCCTTAGGGGGATACCGGCAGGGGGGGGGG
Source organism: Fluviibacter sp. (assembly GCA_040262735.1). Classification (GTDB taxonomy): domain Bacteria; phylum Pseudomonadota; class Gammaproteobacteria; order Burkholderiales; family Rhodocyclaceae; genus Fluviibacter. The sequence continues at coordinate 3,268 of JBDQLO010000082.1, read as the reverse complement.
AACAGGATGAATTCCCTGATGGCGATGCGGCAGCCAGCGCGCCAGGCCATGGCGATACCATCGCCCGTGGAGGTGTCGGGATTGGTGGTGTAGAGATAGACTTTGCCGGCCCCGCCGGTGGCCAGCAGCGTATGTGCGGCGGCCATGGTGTGTACGGTTCCCGTGGTGCTGTCGAGCACATAGGCCCCGAGACAGCGATTGGTACGCGCGAATCGCTGCCGTCCAATCTTTTTGGCGGTAATGAGGTCGACCACGATATGGTCTTCCAGGACGGTGATGCCCGGATGGTTCATCACCTGCGGCGTGAGCGTGGCCTGGACGGCGGCACCCGTTGCATCGTCCACGTGAATGACCCGGCGATGGCTATGGCCCCCTTCGCGCGTGAGATGGTATTTGCCGTCCTCGCGCGTGAAGGGAACGCCGCGATCAATCAGCCACTGGATGGCGTTGGGCGCCTGCTCAACGGCAAAGCGGGTGGCGACGGGGTCGTTGAGGTGTACACCCGCGTTGAGGGTATCTTCAATATGGCTCTCGGTCGAATCCGTGCTGTCGAGAACCGCGGCGATGCCGCCCTGAGCCCAGCCCGATGCCGAGTCCGTGACGGCCCGCTTACTCACCAGGCCGACTTTGAGTCCGGCATCGGCCAGACAGAGCGCCGCGCTTTGACCGGCCAGACCGCTACCGATGATCAGCACGTCGAAGTGGGATCGGATCGGAGAAGAGGATGCAGTTGCGTTCAAGATGGGTGGCAGATCGTGCGCTGGACTCTGTAAGATAGGGGCATTCTACCGCTTCTTCCTCTTTGATCTCGAGCTTTTCTTGACTTCTCCATTGTCTGCCAAGGGCCATGAGCCACGCGCCGAAGACGCGCTCGTCGTTGCTGCACAGCAGGGGGATCGCTCGGCTTTCGAGGCGCTTGTTTTGCCTTGCCAGGCCGGGATTCTGCGCTGGCTGACCCGGCTGACCCGGGATCGACCGGCGGCGGAAGAGTTGTTCCAGGAAAGCCTCTTCAAGGCGTATGTCGCACTTTCCGGGTTTCGCGGCGAGTCCAGTTTTGCAACCTGGCTAAGCCGTATTGCACGCAATACTTACCTGGCCTGGCGCAAAGCACTGCAACAACGCCCTGATCACGTGTCGATGCATACGGGTGATGACGAACTCGATGCGGCACTCGAACCTGCGGCGGGGTGGTCTCATCTTCCGCCGACGCCGGAAGAGCAACTCTGGCAGCAGGAACTGGCCGGCGCGATCCAGAAATCGCTGGATGCGCTGCCTGAAGCGTTGCGTGAAGCTTTCGAGCAACGCGAGCAGGGGGGCTTGAGTTATGCCGAAATTGCCCAACTTCAACAGGTGCCGGTCGGTACGGTACGTTCGCGGATTCATCGTGCCCGTGAGGCGATCGCGCAAGATCTCAAACATCTGATGGAGCCCGTATGAGCCCGCCAAAACCCGACAACCGCACCCTCCAGGAAAGCTGGGCATCCGCTTTTGTCGACGGCGAAGCGGATTGCTGCGAGCCAACCGGCTGGAGCGAAACGGTGCAGGAACAACTGTATTACTACACGCTCACCCGGCAGGTGTTGCGCGGCCAGATTATGGGTGGGCGTGGTGCCGGGTATCAAACCGAGCGAACCACCTGGATTGCCTTCTGGGCCCGGGTGGATGCGGACTGATGATCTCCTAAGCAATTTATAAGACATGCCGAACCGATTTGTCGTAGGATTCGCCCATGGCTGAACGTGACGCCTCCGTGGTGCAAACAATGCAAAGTCCGCAAGGGCTTTTGCTGGCGCGTCTTGAATTTGATATTCAGGGCGGTTGTGGCCGTTGCAATGAACCCGGCGGCTGCGGTGGCATCAGCCTGGCGCAGCCCCTGTGCGCCAAGCCCAAATCGATGGTGGTTTCCGATCCTATCGGTTTGTCGGTGGGTGATAAGGTGCGTGTCGCGATTCCGGATGATTTATTGTCGCGGGGTGTGACTCGCACCTACGTTGTGTCATTGGGACTCTTTTTTGCTGGTAGCCTGCTGGGCGCCGCACTATTGCCTGATCTGCTGCCCATCCGTTGGCAGGTCAGCCATGATGTCGGCGCCATGATCGGTGCCGGATTTGGTCTGGTGGCCGCCTGGGCACAATTGCACGTCTCGCAACGCCGTGCCCCGATGGCTGCCCCCCGTATTCTTGAACGACTGTGAATTGAGCACCATGAAGTGTCATCGTCTATCCCGCCTGTTACCTCTGCTGATGTTTGTGCTGGCCATGGGCTTCTTGCCAAACGCGGCGTCGGCACAAACACGCGGTCTGCCAGACTTTGTCGAGCTTGCCGAAAAGCAATCGCCTTCGGTGGTTAACATCAGCACGGTGCAGAATGGTCGCGCCAGGGCGGCGACCAGTGGTTTTCCGATGGATCCGAACGATCCGGCTTTTGAAATCTTTCGTCGCTTCTTCCCGCAAGCGCCGGGAGGAATACAGCAACAACCGGAAAACCGTTCGCTGGGTTCCGGGTTCATTATTAGCGCCGATGGTTATGTGATGACCAACGCCCATGTGATCGATGGTGCGGATGAGGTGACGGTCAAGCTGCTCGATAAACGCGAATTCCGCGCCAAGGTCATTGGTGCCGATAAGCGCACCGATGTTGCCCTGATCAAGATCGAGGCCAGTGGCCTGCAGGCTGTCAGGCTGGGCGATTCGAGCCAGCTGAAGCCGGGTGAATGGGTGGTGGCCATCGGAAGCCCCTTCGGATTTGAACATTCGGTCACGGCCGGTATTGTCAGTGCCAAGGGGCGTGCGTTGCCCCAGGAAAACTATGTGCCGTTCATCCAGACCGATGTGGCGATTAACCCGGGTAATTCCGGTGGACCGCTTTTTAATCTGAAGGGTGAGGTCGTCGGGATCAACTCGCAGATCTTTAGCCGGTCCGGTGGTTTCATGGGGATCTCGTTCGCCATTCCAATCGACCTGGCCATGGACATCCAGCAACAGCTCCGCACGCGTGGTCGTGCCAGCCATGGCCGGATGGGCGTCTCGATTCAGGAAGTGACCCGGGAAATGGCCGAAGCCTTCGGATTGCCCAAGGCCGGCGGTGCTCTGGTCAACAGCATCGAACCCAATGGCCCGGCGGCACGTGCCGGTATCGAACCCGGCGATGTGATTCTGCGCTTTGATGGAAAACCGGTGACGGCGTCCAGCGATCTGCCGCGCATGGTGGGTCTCATGAAGCCGGGTAGCCGTGCCCCAATGAGCTCGCACAGCTGCCCTGCCGTGCT
>JBDQLO010000081.1:0-4848 GCA_040262735.1 Fluviibacter sp. | reverse complement strand
GGGTACGGTAATGGTCGTGTTGCCCAGTGTGCTGCGCTTGATAATGTCTGCGACACGGACACGGACTTCAATCTGGCCCCCGGGTCGTGCGGCGGTAGCGGTGGCCAGCGCATCGGCACCGCGGGTACGCCAGTTGTTGAAGTCGACGGCGCTGTTCTCTTCCGCGACCAGCGAGTCGGTGTTGATGATTTTAAACAGGCCACTGCTGTTCAGGTCGTTGCGCACTGTGGTCGCAATTTCGCGGCCCAGAGACTCATCGCCACCGAAATTAGGGACGGCCACCGTGATGCGCTGCATACCGGCGCCGACGACCTCGATGTTCAGCTGAGCCGATGCAGCAGTGCTAAAAAGGGCAGAGATCGCCAACAAGGCGAAGAGTTTGCGGATAAGCATAGTGATTATGAGTCTGGCGGGATGATGAAAACGGCGAGTTGAGCGCCAAGGCATTATTGCGGAGGTCTCTCGAAGGGTAGGTAGGTAATGTCAATGATACGATCCGGCGAACGGCCTTCCGGTGTGGGTAGCGGTGACGATTTGCGAATCGCGCGCTCGACAGCGCTATCGAGCTGTGGGTTGCCGCTGGACTTGATGAGCTTCACATCGATCACTTCGCCCGAGGGTAGTTGGGTGACGCGGAAGACCGATGCCGGATTGCCTTGTAGATTTGGCGGCAAAATCACGTTGCCACGAATTTTGGTTTTAAGCTTGGCGAGATAGCTGCGATCATCTCCGCGCGCACGTTCTGCCCCGGCCGCTTTGGCTTCGGCTCCAGCCTGCGCGCGCATGGCAGCCTCGCGCTGGGCACGGGCTTCTGCAGCTGCCGCCTGCTGCTTCTGCGCCGCGACCTTCTGTTCTTCGCGCTTTAGCTCTTCCAGAAACTCGTCCTGCGCTTTTTTCTTGGCATCCGATTTTTTCTTATCGTCCTTGACATCTTTTTTGTCGGGTGTTTTTTCCTGAGGCTTATCTTTTTCGGCCTTCTTGTCTTGCTTGATGGCAATGTCGGCTTTCGGGTTGGCCGGTGCAGGTGTTGGTTTCGGCGGCGTCTTCACCGGCTCCGGTTTTGGTTCGGGCTTTGGCTCAGGCTTCGGGGGCGTTGGTTCGGGTTTGGGCGGCGCCGGCTCAGGCTTGGGGGGTTCTGGCGAAGGCTCGCCATAGGTCTGGGCTTCACGCTGGGCATCGGCCTTGGCAGCGGCCGTAGCGGCCGCCAGTTGCTGCGGGGTCCAGATCTCGGCCTGCATAGCCGAAGGCTCGCTGTTTTTCCAGTTGATGCTGATCACCAGAAAGAGCACCAGCAGTAGGTGCATCGCAATCGTTAGAATCAATGCACGACGTTCGTGTGCTTTCTCTTCTGCTGCGGGGTCAAACGCCGCCATGCCATCGCCGGCAAAGCGATGGCCGTGCCAATACGATCTTAATCGTGAGAAGAAATCAGGCAGCGACAACGTGACGACTCCGCGGCAGGCTGTTATTTACCGGTCGGCGCGACCAGAAGCCCCACCCGCTTGATCTGGGCGCGTTGCAGCTGATCCATCACCTGAAGCACGGCTTCGTAAGGCACGTTCTTGGCGCCGGCGATCAGCACCGGGGTGTCCGGATTACCCTTTTGCATCGTCAGTAGTTGATCGGTCAGCTGATCCAGCGAGACGGGTTGTTCCTTTCCGTTGCTTCCGCGATCCACGATCGCCAGGCTCCGGTCTTCGCGAACGGTGACTTCAATCGGCGCTGCGGGCGGCGTGGCAGCAGTACCGACCGTGGGCAGATCGATGTTACCCGTGGGCATCATGGGTGCGGTGACCATAAAAATCACAAGCAGCACCAGCATGACGTCGATGTAGGGGACGACGTTGATTTCGTTTTTGAGTTTGCGGCGGTTACGCATTGCGCGGCACCCTTACTTCATCTGACGCTGGAGGATGTTCGAGAACTCTTCCATAAAGGATTCGAAGCGCGAGGCCAGGCGGTCGATGTCGTACGAAAAACGATTGTAAGCAACGACAGCCGGAATGGCGGCGAACAGACCGATGGCCGTGGCGACCAGCGCCTCGGCGATACCGGGGGCAACGGAGGACAACGTGGCCTGACCAACGTTGGCCAGGCCACGGAAGGCGTGCATGATGCCCCATACCGTACCAAACAGGCCGACGTAGGGCGAAACCGAGCCCGTTGAGGCCAGGAAGGCCAGGTGCGATTCGATACGGTCAAGTTCACGTTGGTAGGTGGCGCGCATGGCGCGACGGGAACCGTCGAGAATATCTTTAGGTTCAAGCAGGTGCTGGTCGCGAAGCTTGTTGAATTCACGCAGACCCGACTCGAAGATCCGCTCCAGGCCACCGGCATTGTGCCGGTCGTTCAGGGCGGCCTGGTACAGATCGTTGAGGCTGCTGCCTGACCAGAAAGAGGTTTCAAAGTCGCTGGACTTCTGTTTTTCGGCGCGGATCGTCATCCACTTAAGGAAGATGTAGTACCACGACATAAAAGAAACGATGAGTAGCAGGAGCATGATGCCCTGTACGACGGCGCCGGCGTTAAGCACCAGGCTGAGAATGGACATGTCTTGGGTTGGGGTCATGATGCGTCGCTAGGTTGTAGTAGGCTGTGCAGCCAGTCAGGAAGAGAAACGGGTCTGAGGGTTTTCAGGTTGACACAGGCCAGTTGGACGAGGCCTGTAACCAGGGTTTCGCGCGTGCCATCGGGGTTGATGCGCTCGACCCACTGTTCGAATTGCAGCTGGGCTCGCCCCAGGTGTTGCAGGCGCAGGCCGGCTTCTAGCGCGTCGTCGAGGCGACCGGGACGCTTGTAGTCGGCCGAAACGGATTTGACGACAAAAACGATGTTGTGTTGCGCCAACAGATCGGTCTGCTGATGACCGAAAGAGCGCAGCCATTCGGTGCGGCAACGCTCGAAGAACTTGAGGTAGTTGGCGTAGTACACGACGCCGCCGGCATCGGTGTCTTCGTAGTAGACGCGAACGGGATAACGAAACTCGGTACTCATCAGGGTTGGCGTTCGTCGCTTGGCCACAAGGGCATATTGCCGTCATCGGCCGGGGTGGGCAGCCCCAGATGCTGATAGACCCGGCTGGTAGCCACACGCCCGCGGGGAGTGCGCTGCAGGTAGCCCTGCTGGATGAGAAAGGGTTCGAGCACGTCTTCGATCGTATCCCGGGCTTCGCCGATGGCGGCCGCAAGATTATCGACACCGACTGGGCCGCCGCCGAATTTTTCAATAACGGCCAGTAACAATTTTCGATCCATAAGATCCAGGCCCACGACATCGACATCGAGCATCGAGAGTGCGGCATCGGCAATGCGGGCATTGATGCCGCCCAGGTGTTCGGGGGCGCGGATCTCGGCGTAGTCGCGCAAGCGGCGTAACAGGCGGTTGGCGATACGGGGTGTGCCGCGCGAACGACGCGCCACTTCCAGGGCACCATCTTCGGCCAACGCCATGTCGAGTAGACGGGCAGAGCGAAGCACGATCTGCTGAAGATCTTCGGGCGCGTAGAACTCCAGGCGTGACACGATACCGAAGCGATCACGCAGCGGGTTAGTCAACATACCCGCACGTGTGGTTGCACCGACCAGCGTAAAGGGTGGGAGATCGAGTTTGACCGAGCGGGCGGCAGGGCCCTCGCCAATCATGATATCGATCTGATAGTCCTCGAGGGCCGGGTAGAGTATTTCCTCGACCACTGGCGAGAGGCGGTGAATTTCATCAATGAACAGGACGTCGTGCGGCTCCAGATTAGTCAGCAGCGCGGCCAGATCGCCCGGGCGCTCAAGAACGGGGCCACTGGTTTGGCGCAGGTTGACGCCGAGCTCATGCGCGATGATGTGCGCCAGTGTGGTTTTGCCTAAACCCGGCGGGCCGAAGAGTAAAACGTGGTCTAGCGCATCGCCCCGCTTTTTGGCGGCTTCGATGAAAAGCCCCAGCTGATCGCGCACTTTGTGTTGCCCCGTGTAGTCGATCAGACGTTTGGGACGCAGTGCCCGCTCCAGCGCTTCCTCCTGACGGGAGGCGCTGGTCGCCGCAATGAGGCGATCGTCGTCGCCGATCGAGAAGTCTTCTGTCTCGATCATAGGCGCTCCGATTGAGTAATGGAGTTGCGATGATTGAGCCATTGATTGGTGATAGCTACAGCAAGTGCCAGGAGGGTCGGGCCAATAAAGAGGCCAACAAAACCAAAGGCCAGAATGCCGCCAAAAGTACCCAAGGCGATCAACAGGAAGGGCAGACTGGAGGTGTGCGCGATCAGAATCGGGCGCACTACGTTATCGACACTGCTGATCCCGAAGGCGCCCCAGGCTGCCATGAAAATAGCCCAGCCGGTCAGTCCCTGGTCGTAAAGCCAGTAAGCGGCACCCAGCCAAAGCAGCACTGGGCCAGCCGGCAACATCGAGGTCATGAAGGTGGCGGCGGCGAGCAGCCCGGCATTCGGGACGCTGGCGATTTTGTAACCGATGTAGGCAACGAGACCTTGTGCAGCGGCGGTGCCGAGCACGCCCACCATGACGCCGATGATCGTGTTACCGGCAACATGCACCATGTGGATGCCCAGGTCGCCACTGATGCGTCGTGCACCATTGCGCAGCCAGTGTGCCCATTGTTCGCCGTCGCGATAGGCAAAAAAGGCAATAAAGATGGCCAGCAAGACCTGCAGCACGCCGTTGGCAACACCACCAGCAATGCCGGTAATCAAGCGGCGTGCCGGTTCGTAGACACGCTGCAGAATTTCAGCCATCGAACCGGCGTCATTGAAGAGGTGGCGCCAGGTTTCTTGAATATGCTCACCGATGATAGGCAGATCCAGCAGCCACTCGGGCGGTGTCGGCGCGCCTTGGCTGATTT
>JBDQLO010000080.1:0-4876 GCA_040262735.1 Fluviibacter sp. | reverse complement strand
TCGTCCACCACCAGCACTGTATAGCCGGTCAGATCCAGTGCGCCCTGCCCGGCCGCCTCGGTCAGTTGTGTTTCGGGGTGCAGCAGCGTCAGATCGTCGGCATAGCGTTTCACCTTTAGATCCAGTCGCTGCAGCTGTGGAAGCAGACACTGCCCACGCAACGACTGGGCAAGCATCTCCGCTAATGGCGCGCCCCGGCGCAAGACACCGATGATGGCCACCTGATCGTGTCCGGACAACAACGCCGCAGCCTGGCGCGCCATAGCATCCATAACTGTCGACATCTGCGCCGGCGCATACGCCAGAAAACGGGTACCAGGCGGATGATCCGCGGGATCTACCTGAGCCATCATAGCAACCTCGTATCAAAAACTTTCTGCGAGATTACACCCTTTCAGCGTCTCATGTCGTCTGCAGCGCAGCTGCTTCCGCGTCTGTAAAGAGGCGCGACCGCGTTAAGAAACGTAAACCCGTCGGGCGTTCTAAAGAAAACATCCCACCACTTCCGGGTATGGCGTCTATGATCAGATGCGTGTGCTCCCAGTAAGCGAACTGTGATTCGCTCATATAGAACGGCACACCACCAATCTCACCCAGCTTCACGTCCACGTCACCCAGTATGAATTCATTGGCCGGAAAGCACATGGGGGCGCTGCCATCACAACAGCCACCGGACTGATGAAATAATAGCGCACCGTGCTCTGCCTTCAACTGTTCAATCAACGCCAGCGCCGCCGGCGTCGCGCTAACACGCGACACCGTGGGCGATGCGGGCGTTTTATCGTGAGGCATCAGAAAAAGCCTAGTGGTGACTCGCTGTAACTGACCAGTAGATTTTTAGTCTGCTGATAATGATCCAGCATCATCTTGTGATTTTCGCGACCAATACCGGACTGCTTGTAGCCACCAAAGGCCGCATGCGCCGGATAGGCGTGATAACAGTTGGTCCACACACGTCCCGCCTGAATAGCACGACCCACACGGAAAGCCCGGTTGCCATTGCGCGTCCAGACGCCAGCGCCGAGGCCATACAGTGTGTCGTTCGCGATCTCGATTGCTTCCGCCTCATCCTTAAAGGTCGTCACGGAAACCACCGGCCCGAAGATCTCTTCCTGGAAGATTCGCATCTTGTTGTGTCCTTTGAATACCGTCGGTTGGATGTAATAGCCACCCGCCAGATCGCCTTCGAGTTTGGCCTGAGATCCACCGATCAGACACTGGGCACCCTCGTCCTTACCCAGTTTGAGATAGGAATTGATTTTTTCCAGCTGCTCATTCGATGCCTGGGCACCGATCATGGTATTGGGATCCAGCGGGTTACCTTGCTTAATCGCGGCGACGCGATTAAGAATGCGTTCCATGAGTTTTTCATAGATCGATTCCTGGATCAGCGCGCGTGACGGACAGGTACACACCTCGCCCTGGTTCAGCGCAAAGAGCGTGAACCCTTCCAGTACCTTATCCAAGTAACTGTCATCGGCGGCCATGACATCGTCAAAGAAGATATTCGGACTCTTGCCGCCCAGCTCCAGGGTCACCGGAATCAGGTTCTGACTGGCGTACTGCATGATCAGACGACCCGTGGTCGTTTCTCCGGTAAAGGCAATCTTGGCAATACGCGAGCTGGAGGCCAGCGGCTTACCGGCTTCCAGACCAAAGCCATTGACCACGTTCAGTACGCCCGGCGGCAGCAGGTCACCGATCAATTCAAGCAGCACCAGAATCGAAGCTGGGGTTTGTTCAGCCGGTTTCAGCACCACACAGTTGCCAGCACCCAGGGCCGGTGCCAGCTTCCATACCGCCATCAGAATCGGAAAGTTCCAGGGGATGATCTGGCCAACGACACCGAGCGGTTCCTTGTAGTGGTAGGCGTAGGTGTCATGGTCGATTTCGCTGATGCCGCCTTCTTCGGCACGCACACAACCGGCAAAGTAACGGAAGTGATCAATCGCCAGCGGGATATCCGCTGCCATGGTCTCGCGAATCGGTTTGCCGTTATCCAGCGTTTCGGCGGTGGCGATCAGCTTCAGGTTCGCTTCCATGCGGTCGGCGATCTTATTCAGAATGTTCGCGCGATCGGCCTGCGAGGTTTTCCCCCAGGCGGCCTTGGCAGCATGTGCGGCATCCAAGGCTAGATTGATGTCTTTCTCGTTCGAGCGAGGCACCTCACACAGCACTTTGCCGGTAATGGGGGTCACGTTTTCGAAATACTGGCCATCGACCGGCGCCACCCACTGGCCGTTAATGTAATTGGCATAACGCGGCTTGAACGGGTTATCGACAGTGATGTGATTAATAGTAATTGTCATGGCACGCTCCTGTGAAATGGGGGGACAGTTGTTTTATCGTGCCAGACAATTTTAGAATCAGCACCTTGTGGTGCAGCAATAGCGGCGCAAACCGGTGTTTGCCCAATATTAGATCGGATCTTTATGTGCTTTAGGGCTTAACCCCTGTAGCGCGGCCGTGATGGTGAGCACACTGCCAATGGCCACAATTGCCAACGCAGCCGTTTGATGCCAGGGCAGCGCCTGCATCGAGAACAAACCCGCCAGCAGTGGTACGCCGCTGATTGCCAGCAGGCTGAGCAAGGTCATCCCGAGCACAATCAGGCTTAACCGGGGTAATCGCGTAAGAATCTGCCCCCAACGCAGCCTCGATCGCCGCAGCGCCATAACAAAGCCCACGGTACATGACACCAGCAGAGTAAAGACCACCACCCGTGCCTCTGCCAGCTGCAAACCACTGCCAGAGAGCCACACATAAGACCCGGTCAACAGCGTGCCGACAACCAGGCCCAATAGGCCATGGCTAATGAGTTGTGGCATGGTCATCAAGGGTTCATCTACACGGCGTGGCGGCTTCAACATTTCATCGCCGGTACCTTGCTCCGCTTCGAATACCAGCGAGCAGGTGGGGTCAAAGACCAGCTCCAGAAAGGCGATATGAATCGGCAACAAGAGCAGCGGCAAACCCAGCAGCACCGGCATGATCGACAGGCAGATTACAGGGATGTGGATGGTCAGCGTATAGAGAAGCGCCTGACGCAGATTGCTGAAAATACGGCGGCCCAGCGCAATGGCGGTCACGATAGAGGCAAAATCATCTTCCATCAACACTAGCGATGCGGCTTCGCGCGCCACATCGGTACCGCGCTTACCCATAGCAACGCCGATATGCGCCGCCTTTAATGCCGGGGCATCGTTCACACCATCGCCCGTCATCGCGACAATTTCTCCTGCGCGCTTCAGTTGTTCGACAATGGCCAGCTTACGCTCGGGGGTAATGCGGGCATGCACATCCACGGGCGCGATGCCGACCTTACGGGCAATGGCGGCCGCCGTGGTCGGGTGGTCGCCGGTAATCATCACCACCCGGATGCCGGCTCTCTGGCACGCGGCCACCGCTGCCGGCACATCGGGGCGCACGGGGTCTTCCAGTCCGACCAATCCGACAAACTCAAAGTCAAAACCGTGCTGAATTTCGGGCCAGTCTCTGTCGAGAGGATAGGTCGCTTTGGCGACACCCAGAACGCGCAAGCCCTGTGCCGCCAGAGCCATGGCATCGCTTTCCATTTGCTGCCGGTGTTGCGCAGACAAATGACAAAGATCAGCCACCGCTTCAGGTGCCCCCTTGCTGGCCACGACATGATGTGCCAGGTTGGGGCTTTGCCAGGCGTGCGACATGGCCATGAGCTCGGCACTGAGTTCATATTCCCTTGCCAGTGTCCAAGCTGCTTCTGAGGGCGTTGCGTCAGTTTCACGGAGATAATGACGCGCAAACTGGTGAAACGCCTGCTCCATCGGATCGTGCGGTTCCATTTCACTGCCCAGGACCAGGTAACGCACCAAGCTTTGATATGCGTCAGGCAACGTTGCCAGGCCATCGGTCTGCAAGCTTTGTCCGTCCACATTGAGTACGGCAACCCGCATACGGTTCTCGGTCAGCGTGCCAGTCTTATCGGTGCAAAGAACCGTGGTCTTGCCCAGCGTTTCAATGGCATTCAGATTGCGCGTCAGCACCTTGTGCTGCGCGATGCGGCGTGCGCCCAGGGCAAAAAAGACGATCATGATGACCGGAAACTCCTGCGGCAGCGCAGCCATGGCCAGCGTAATGCCCGACAGAATGCTCGCCAACCAGTCACCGGTCATCCCTGCGCATAAGAGCATGAGTCCGGCCGATAAGACCAGTGCAATGAGGGCAATATGAATCGTTAAACGTTTCACCTGGGCATGCAGCGGCGACGATTCCGGATCAATTTCTTCAAGCGTTGTGCCGATATTGCCCAATCGGGTAGCTTTGCCGGTGGCGATGACTTCGGCCATGCCTTGCCCACGAACGATCATGGTGCCGGCATAGATCTGCGCATCATTTGACAGTTTCGGCACACTCACCGACTCGCCGGTGAGCATCGATTCATCGGCCGACAGTTCATGGAACTCCAGCACACGGGCATCGGCCGCCACCCGGTCTCCTTCCGCCAACAGCAAGACATCACCCACCACCACATCACGACCGGCAATACGCGTTTCGACTCCATCACGCAGAACAAGCGCCCTAGGGCTTGATAGGTCACGCAAAGCCTCAAGCGCACGCTCGGTGCGCTGTTCCTGGGCGATGGTGATGACGATGATGATGGCGACAAAACCGACCAGAACCAGCGCATCGTGCACGTCGCCCATGAGCAGGTAAATACCACCGGCCGCCAGCAGCAGCAGGAACATGGGCTCGGTCACGACTTCGGCGCAGATCTTCAACAAGCCGCGTGTTTTTTCCAGCGACAACTCGTTGGGACCGTCTGCTTCCAGACGCCGATGTGCTTCTGTCGCCGAGAGACCGAGGGTTATGGATTGCTGATTCATCCCTGCTTACTATC
>JBDQLO010000079.1:0-4908 GCA_040262735.1 Fluviibacter sp. | reverse complement strand
TGGTGACCGCCGTGACCGCGCTGGCGCTGACCGTGCAGGTGTTGAACGGCCTGACCATCACCAACGAAGGCCCCATTGCATCGGCAACGATGGCGGTCCCTGGCAAAGTGACCTACACCCCCGACAGCGGCCACACCACGATTTACCACACGGTCGAAGAGTGGCATCCCGACGCCGCGGTGTCTGAACGAAACCTGGACGTGCGCTTTGTGCAAGCCGATCTGGCCCTGCCTGGCTCTGGCAACGCCACCATCCAGTTCACCGCCATGGGCCTGGATCAGACCTCTGACACGACCGCCTACTTCACGGCACCCACCGCCGAAACCACCACCGATGTGGTCAACGCGGCCGGTGGCGCGCTGCTGGTCAATGGCGCATCCGTGGCCGTGCTGACCGACCTGAACATCAGCATCAACGGCAACGGCGCGGCAGCCGACGCGGTGGTGGGCACCAACATCCGGCCCGACGTGTTTGTGGGCAAGGTGCTGGTGACCGGCTCGTTCACCGCCTACTTTGACGGCGGCACGATCCCGAACCTCTACACCAACGAGACGGCGACCTCGATCATTTCCGTGCTGACCGGTGGCGCGGCGGCCAACGCGGACTTCATCGCTCTGGCCATGACCAACGTCAAGCTGACCAGCTCGACGCCCGAGGATGGGGAGACCGGCCTTAAGCGCTCGTACGCTTTCGAGGCCATCTACGACGCCACCGGCGGCGCGGCAGCCGCGAAGTTCGCCACCACCATCGCCGTGCAAGACAGCCAGGCCAGCTGAGCCTGAAACCGACCAGAGCCGGCACAGACCGGCAACGCCAAGCCCTCTACGCGAGGGCTTTTTCGTTTCTGCAACCTGAAAGGCTTCACATGCAAGACTTCACCGACCTGACCGCATTCATCGACCGCCATGCCGGCGAACTGGTGACCGACTCGCGCGCCGTGGCACTGGCGTTTGGCAAGCGGCACAAGAACGTGCTTCGAATCATCGATCGAATGCTGCGCAGCGGACACCCATTGATCGCCGAGCATGCACGGCTCAATTTTGAGCCCACGATGTACGTGGTCGCCGGTCCCAAGGGGGCGACCCGCCAAGAACCCATGTACCGCATGACGGCCAAAGGCATGTCAGAGCTTGCCATGAGCTTCAGCGGCGACAAGGCGCGCGTGATCCGAATCCGGTTCCTGAACGCCTTCGAGGCCGTGGCAGAGCGCTTGGCGAGTGCCGAACGCACCATCACCGAGATGCTGCACGAATTGGAGCGCCGCGAACTGCCCTCCAAGGCCAAAGGCCAGATCGGCTCCCAACTGATGAACGAGCGCCGGGTGGAGAAGCGCGACTTCGCTGGCGAGCGCGCCACCTTGATGGAAAAGGCGCAGCCCGGCCTGTTCCTGAACTGATTTCCTTCTCGTTGCAGAGAGGCGCCACCTTCGGGTGGCTTTTTTATTCCCCGGCCGCAAGGCCATCCAAGAGCACCGACCCGGCCTCGTTCGCTTTCTACGCGGGAAGCGGCGGGGCTGGGCACGGGCATTTCACTTCCCGCGAACAGAAAGCACACACATGAAAAACGCAACTGGTATCGACTTGGCTGAAATCGACGTCTCCAAATCCTCGGAGATTGGCCACGAATTTGAAGTGGTCCACCCGGACACCGAAGAGGGCCTGGGGGTCTTCATCAAGGTTCGCGGCGAGGAGGCGGCTACTGTCCGCCTGTCTGGCATCAAGAGCGCAGCTGAAAGCATCGTGCGCAACCGTATGAAGGCCGAAAACAAGAAGGCCAAGAAGTCCTTCGAGGCCATGGTCGAAGAGCAGGAGCAGGAGCTTCACAAGGTCATTGACGAGACCACGCCCGAGAAGGCTGCAGAGCGAGTCATCAGCTGGCGCGGCGTGAAGAAGGCGGGCGTCGAGATCCCTGCAACACGTGAAAACTGCATCGAACTTTTCACCAAGGCGCCTTTCATCCAGGCTCAGGTTTTTGAGGAGAGCCGTCGCCTGGGAAACTTCTTTCCGGCTCCGTCAACGAACTCTGTGAGTACGCCCGCGAAGAGTACCGACTGAGCAAGGTCGGCGCGGACGGGAAGACCCTGAGGGAAACCACTTCCGACGTAGAGCGGCTCACAGGCCGGATGCCAGAAGAGGGCATCAACCAGGTCACTTTCCCGGCAGAAGTTGCACACATCTGGGCGTGGTTCACGCGCCTGGATGCTGCGCGGCAGCCGGCATTCGCGGGCCTATCCCCGATCACCTACGAAGCCATGGCCGCGTTCTTCACGCTCCAAGGCATCAAGCCACAGCCATGGGAAGTTGACGCGATCAAGGCGCTTGACCGCGTTGCAGTGGATTCCCGGCAGATAGAAAAGGCGACGCAAGATGTCAATCGACGTGGAAACAATCGGCATTGAGGTCAAGACCGATGGCCTGAAGGCTGGCCAGCGGGAGCTGGACAAGACGACGCAGGCGGCGAACCGCACTGCGGACGCGGCGGACAAGGTTTCAGGCGCTGCCGGACGCGCGGAAAGGTCAACCAGCTCATGGGCGGCGACGGCGAAGAACTTCGTCAGTGGCATTGCCATCACCGCCGTGGCAACGCAGTACATCCAAATGGCCGACGCGGTCACTTTGATGGATGCTCGCTTGAAGCTGGCTGTTGGCTCTGGTACTGACTTTGCTCGGGCGCAAGAGGACATCTTCCGGATCTCACAGAAAAACGCTGTTGGCCTGCAAGAAACGGCAAGCCTTTACACCAAGCTCAATGACCCGATCAGGGCGCTCGGCGGTGGCACTGCCGAAGTCGCGGCAATTACCGAGGCATTCGCTACGACCCTCAAGGTTTCCGGCGCTTCTGCTGCCGAGGCATCCTCGGCCACATTGCAGTTTGCGCAGGCCATGGGTTCTGGTGCTCTGCGAGGCGATGAATTCAACTCGATCGCCGAAGCGTCACCACGCTTGATGAAAGCACTTGCGGCTGGTATGCAGGTGCCAATCGGTTCTCTGCGTGACATGGCCGCAGCCGGAAAGTTGACCGCCTATGTGGTCGGCAATGCACTGGTCAGCCAGCTTGAGGTGCTGCGCAAAGAAGGCGAGTCAATCCCGCTGACTGTGGGGGCGGCCATGCAGCAACTGAGCAAAACAGCGCTTGTGATGGTGGGCGACTTCGACAAGCTGACCGGCGGCTCGGGCAGCTTGGCCGACATGATGAGTCGGGTTCTTGGCCCCGCCATGAAAGGCGTCTTCAGCATCGCCGTCGGTGTTCAACAGGCTTTCCAGTCGCTTGGCCTGGGTATCGGCGGCACTCTGGCCGCCATTGCTGCTGTGCTTCGCGGCGATTTCAAGCAAGCGCGAGAGATCCTGGCAGAAACAGGCCGTGACCTTTCCAAGAACTGGACTGCTGCTGGCGCGCTGATTAACAAAACCTGGTCAGAGGTCGCAACCACTTCCGACGCCGCAACAGGAGGCATAAAGCGCTTGCATGCCGCAGAAGTTGATGGATCGGGCAAAGTGCAGAAAGGCGCGAAGGGCGTCGGAGATGCGTACAAGTACGCTCGCGAGCAGCGGGAGATGTACGCCAAAGCCACTGGCGATAGGGCATGGGAACAGGACTATGAAGCACTGCTCGATGAGCAAACTCAAATCACAAATGAGATTGTTCAAGAGCAGCGCCGCAATTTCCTGGAAGGCAACGCTGCCTACTTGAAAGAGCTGTACAGCGACTCCAAAGAAAGCGCCCAGGAGTATCGGAAAACGGAACTGTCTGAATGGGATAGGCACTGGGAAAAGGTCTCTGACTCATTCACCGATGCGTTGATGCAGGGCGGCAAATCCGTCGCTGAGTACCTGAAGGGGTTGTTTCGGACCTTGGTGCTGCAGCCGATCCTCAAGGTGGGGGTGCAGAGCGCGCTGGGTGCTGTTGGGCTTGGAGGCAGTGGCGCGGCGTCGGCAGGCGGGCTTGGGTCGATTAGCAACATCGCATCGATCGGCTCGGCAATCAGCTCCATACCGGGCGCGATTGCGTCGGGATTTGCCGAGGCTGCGGCTGGCGCATCCTTTGTCGGCCCTGGTATTGGGCTTGCAGGCGGTGCTACGGGTGCCGCTGGTTCGTTTGGCGCAGCTTTGGGTGCGATTCCTGGCTGGGGCTGGGCTGCCGCTGGCGTTCTGGCCCTGCTCGGTAGCGGGTTCGGCAAGACCCCCGGTGAACAACACACAGGCGGCTTCTTCAGCAGCGCGGGCAACACCGGCATGGACGCGGCCCTGGGCATCACAAACGGCCAAGCCGGCTGGGCGCGAGATCTGATCAAGCGCGCCAACCCCGAGATCGAGACCATGGTCGGCAATGTGGTCGGCTCGGTCATCAAGTCCACCACCGCGCAGGCCAAGGCCCTGGGCATGGACATCGCGGTGGGCATTGACGCCGGATTCGCTGCCAACACCAACGGCAAGGGCAAGAACAAGAACGCCTTCGGCTACTTCGACGTCACCATCAACGGTGAGACCGTGGCCGAGTACGTCAACCGCACCCTGGGCGAGGATGTGACCAAGGCCACGGCTCAGTGGACCAGCGACATGACCGACGCCGTGGCCGAATGGGTGCTGGGTGGCAAGGACTTGATCAAGTCGGGCGAAACCGCCGGCCAGGCGCTGGCCCGGCTGTCCACGAACCTGACCTCGGTCAACAGCACCTTCGATGTGCTGGGCTACAAGATGTTCGACGCGAGCGTGGGCGGTGCTGCGTTGGCTTCTTCCCTGGTGGATGCCTTCGGGTCGCTGGAGCGCTTCACCGAGCTGACCGGCCAGTTCTACCAGAGCTACTACAGCGACTCGGAGCGCTTTGCCACGAGCCAGCGGCTGCTGCGCGACCAGTTCGCGGCGCTGAACATGGCGATGCCTGATTCCACCGCCGGATTCCGGGCCATGG
>JBDQLO010000078.1:0-4911 GCA_040262735.1 Fluviibacter sp. | reverse complement strand
GTTGCTGCGCTTTTCACAATCATATGGACCGGGTTTCGGATTTACGAAACGGCGACCGTGCAGGGTTGGATTGCTAGACGGCGGGAGCGAAAACAGCATTGTGAGATGGACTGAACCCCTGAAATCACACGGCGAGGCTCGCTATGGTCGCAGCATCATGCACCGAAGTGGAATTCATCCGGCTCTTTGAGGCGAACGGCGCGGCGGGCACGGCGCGCATCCTCGGCGTCGGTGTTCGGAACGTCTACGACAGACGGCGACGCATCGAGGAAACCCAATCCATTCAACTTCGCAGCCCAGATCCACGATCCCCCGACAGACTGACCGAGCAACACCCCGCCCGCATCCGCCTGGATGTGGACACAGGCACGGTTATCGTGTTCTCAGACGCGCATTACTGGCCGGGCATGGTTAGCACGGCGCATAAGGCGCTGATCAAAATGATCGGCGAGTTACAGCCGAAACTCATCATTGCCAATGGTGACGTTGTGGACGGCGCGAAGATCAGCCGTCACCCGCCGATGGGTTGGGAGGAACTCCCCTCAGTCAGCGAGGAACTGGAGACATGTTGCGAACGTCTCGCCGAGATAAAGGCAGCGGCACCGAAAAAGTGCCGTTTCACATGGACATTGGGAAATCACGACCAGCGGTTTGAAGCCCGACTAGCACAGGCCGCACCCGAGTATGCTCAGGTAAAGGGTATCCACCTAAAGGACCATTTCGGCATGGAATGGGTGCCGTGCTGGGCCACTTGGATCAACGATGAAGTCGTCGTGAAACACCGTTTCAAGGGCGGCATCCACGCCACGCACAACGGCACGATGTGGGCCGGTAAAACGATGGTTACAGGCCACTTGCACAGCTTGAAGGTAACGCCGTTCACAGATTACAACGGAACAAGGTGGGGCGTCGATACCGGCACGCTTGCGGAACCTGACGGCCCGCAATTCGAGTACGGCGAGGACAACCCGAAAAACCATCGTTCGGGCTTTGCCGTCCTGACATTCCACAAAGGTCGCTTGTTGTGGCCGCAGTTAGTACACGTGATAGGACCAAATGAGTTTGAGTTTGAACGGAAAATATACACTGTCTGACCTACGGATAGGTGACAGTATGGCGTTTGAATGGGTATCCGATCCGTCCCATGTGCCGGACATGCCGCATCATGTGGGGCACTTCTGGCACCCTGATTGCGGATGGGCTGTGCTGATAGAGGTAGCGAATGACTGATTCACCGACCGTCGAAATCATCCCGCTCGGCTATCGTATCCGCATGGGCAACGGCGACATGTACGACATACGAAAGTCGCCGATTGAAATGCAAAACATCCTGCAAAAAGCGTCGCTGGAATGGGGCCGATCCATTGCAGCAAAACTGCGTGGAAAGATTTGCGAATGCCAATGAACACGGCGGCATTGATGGCCGATCTGGTGCGCGACGAGGGTCGCGTCGATCACGCGTATCAGGACAGCGAGGGATACTGGACAATCGGCGTCGGTCACCTGATCGACAAGCGGCGCGGCGGCGCGCTGCCGGGGCACATTATCGACCTGTTGCTGGACTATGATGCCGCGATGGCCGCTGCCGATTTGGACCGCAATGTCCCGTGGTGGCGAGACATGCCGGAGCCGTGGCAACGCGGGCTGGCGAACATGGCATTCAATCTCGGGTGGCCTACCCTGAGCCGGTTTAAGAAGATGCTGGCAGCACTTGAGGCCGGAGACGGCGAGACAGCCGCCCGCGAGGCTGGTGACAGCAAGTGGGCACAACAGGTCGGTGACAGGGCCACGCGTATTCAGTCGCTGTACCGCAAAACACAATGAGGACCAATCATGATTGACCGCCTATTTGACATTCTCGACACGCACCCAATGACGGTGTTCGTCGTCTACTCCGTGGCGCTGCTGCTGATCGGCGCGCTGCTCGGCCATTACGGGGTCTGATATGGGCATCAACCCGATTGCTGACATTGCCAGCGGCATTGCCGGCCCGCTGTTCGGCCTTGTCGATAAGCTGTTCACGTCCGACGAGGAACGGGAAGCGGCGAAACTTGCCATTATGAAAGCGGAACAGGCCGGCGAACTCGACACGCTGAAAACAAACCTCTCGGCCATACTGGCAGAAGCCAATTCAGCCGATTCGTGGACCAGCCGCGCCCGCCCGTCATTTCTTTACGTTATGTACATTCTGTTGCTGGCGTCGATCCCGATGGGATTCCTGTTTGCCTTTGAACCGCAAGTCGCGGATGCGGTCATTCTCGGATTCAAGGGCTGGCTAAACGCGATTCCCGAAAGTCTCTATGCGTTGTTCGGTGCCGGTTATCTCGGCTATGCAGGCTTCCGCAGTTGGGACAAACGGAACGGCGTTTCACGGTAGCCTACCGGCGTACTGGCGCTACGGTTGGCCAAGCAGCCTGAACGCGTTTTAACCGCGCCATGATTGACCGGTTCTTGGCCTTCCAGCCGTCGCCGTGTGCGAGGATGTTCCAGACTTTCGCCTCTGGTATATCCAGCCAGTCAGCAATCCGCGTCGTGTCAATACGGTCGCGGTAAAACAGCTTGTAGACGATTTCGGCGCGGGATTCGCTCATGCTGATTGCTTTCTCTTGGGCGGCAGGAACACCCGCTTGAAATGATCGGGGCACCATGAGTATCCCGCAATTGTGCGGCGTAGGCAGAAATCCCGCCCCCGCGCCGCGCCTTCAATCCATTGACAGGCATCGCCAGGATTGCGAGACAGGACCGGCATGGGGCGCTGGTCATCAGGGCTGCGCGGTTTATCGACAATGCCGAGAGCCGCATTGCGGATGGTCTTGCGGTCGTTGCGCCGTTTGATGCGCGGCCCTTCCGAAGATCCCCTTGCCGGGTCAATTCGGTTATTAAGCCCAAGCCGGTGAACCTTGCCGAGAACCGCGTTGCGGGTGATTGCGCTGCGGAATTGCAATTCAAGCGTCGATGCAATAACCGATGCAGGCAGCCCCTTGGCCCAGAGATCTTTCAGTGCTTCGATGGCACCGGGGTTCTTGTCCCAATAACCGCTCATATCATCCTCACAATGTTAAGTAGCAGGGCTGCGGATATCCAGAGCCAGAACAGTGTTGATAGTATTTTGACCATTAGATTCCCCACCATGACCCCGCCACATAGGCGATAGGCACGACAATCAGCAGCAGCCAGACGGTGCGCGCCGCGCTGCTGTGCGGCAGGTCGAGCGGTTCGTGGTGCGGGTCTGCATTGGCAATGTGCGCGGCCAGTTGAACCAACTCACGGTCCGATTTAATATTTATTGGGTCTAGCATTTGTCGTCTCCTGTGAGGACAGCGCAATCTCGGATCGCTGCCATGATCTTTCGCAGTTGCGCTTCCAGTTCGGCTATGCGTGCCTCGGCTGTGGTGGCGCGGTCGGTTGCTTCTTTCCATCGTTCTAATAAATCGTTCCACATCGGGGTATCTTGAACATCAAGGCACGCCATAAAGGCAACGGAGCGCAGCCTGTCCTGCTCGACTACCGCCTCATCCCGTTCCCGCGTCAGTTCGGCTATGCGTGCCTCGGCGGCGGCAATCTTTTTGATGCTGGTCATCACAGCACCTTCCCATGATACCAAGCGCGATCTGCTGCCGCTGTCGATACGCCACGGTCTGTTGCGTAATTATCCAGCGCCCAAACGCAGTCGCTGATTTCGTCGGTGATCGCGGCGAGTTCGTCTTCGATGTAGTCGATCCACGAGAGCTTCGCGTCGTCGCTGGCGGCGCTGGCGTTCACCGCCTCGATGTCCTTGTGATAGCTGGCCTGCCATGCCTGCAAGCGTGCCAGTTCGGCTTCAACTTCGGTGCGCTCGGTGTCGTCGGTTATGGTGATGTTCATTTCGCTCTCCTCGTTTCGGGGCGGTCGGCCTATCCGGTTGCCCATGCTATTTTATACGCTAGTCCAACGCGGGTGTAAACACTTATTTAAACAAAAGTTGAATTTGTTTTTTGGCGTCCTTGCAGCCGTTGCCGACGATCACCGTGTCGCCAATGGATTCGAGGTAGCCCAGCCAATCCCGCTGCACCGGCGAGACCGTGCCGCCCGTCTCCCGCTTCATTTCAACCCAGCACCGCCAGCGCGGTATATACAAATCAGGCACCCCGGCTGACACGCCCTCGGCCTTCAGCTTCGCACCTGTGGTGCGGCTCCGCTGCCCGCCGTTGGGAATTGCGAATATGCGAACGGTCGGGAACGTCTGGCGAAACCACTGCACAAACTCGCGTTGCTCTTCGTGTTCGGTTTTCATCCCCATCTCCGATCTGTTACGCGGTAAAATTTACCATCCTGCCGAAATTTTATGACCCCCGGAGGATCGCATTCGTTCATTTCCATTGCCGCTCTGGTCAGATCGGCGTGGTGCATGGCGGCATCAGACCCGCAATGGTTTGATATAGTGGCGAAGAGTGCCCGCGCCTTCTGTCCGGCATACCCGTCGTGCATCACCGTCAGGTACTCATTGACCGGCTTGTCCGACAATGCGCCATAATACGTCACCATCAGCATCTCCTTGTTGCTGGCGCGGCTGACGTGCTTCCGCCATTGCCATTCGGTCACGCGCATTTCGGTCGCGTCCAGGCCCATGATGTCGTCGTCGTGCAATTTTTGCTTGTTTGGTTTCGGCGCTGGGAATGGTTCGCCGCAAGCAACGCATTCTTTGGCAGATATGTGGTTTAACTCAAAACAATTCTCACACGCTTTGACCGGAGCTTCACCCTCGCCCTTCCCCGTCGCCTTCTTGGGATTGACCGCCGTAATGGGGCCGTGCGTTTGAACCACGCCGGCAAAGTCCAGCACCATGCAATGGTCGGTGTGGCTCTTGGGCCGCATCCCGCGCCCTGCCATCTGCACATACAATCCGGTGGATAGCGTTGGCCGCAGCATGGC
>JBDQLO010000077.1:0-4916 GCA_040262735.1 Fluviibacter sp. | reverse complement strand
TTGACGTAGTCGATCGCTTGCTGAACCGTGGTGATCTTCTCGGCATCTTCATCCGGAATTTCGCATTCGAATTCCTCTTCGAGTGCCATCACGAGTTCAACCGTATCCAGCGAATCTGCGCCCAGATCATCCACGAATGACGATTCATTCTTCACGTCTGCTTCGTTGACGCCGAGTTGTTCGGCTACGATCTTTTTGACGCGCTGTTCGATGTTATCCATTGAAGCTCCTATTACCCTTCTTGGTAGGTGGTGGAAAAGCAGGTTGTATTCTACCAAAACACAGAAAAGCGCGAAACTTTCCTCGAACTTTCCTGTGTGCGGTGCAAAAAACTACGGCAGGTACATGCCGCCGTTGACATGAACGGTCGTGCCAGTGACGTAAGACGCCGCCGGCGACACCAGATACGACACCGCTGCCGCGATATCTTCCGGCGTGCCCAGACGGCCGAGCGGGATATTTCCCAGCAGCGCCGTCTTCTGGCTTTCGTCGAGCCCCTTGGTCATATCGGTATCAATAAAGCCCGGTGCCACGCAGTTGACCGTAATGCCTCGGCTACCCAGTTCGCGCGCCAGCGAACGGGTCAACCCGCTCACACCGGCCTTGGCGGCGCAGTAGTTGGCCTGACCGGCGTTACCGGCATGGCCGACCACCGAGGTAATGTTGACGATACGACCCCTACGCGCCTTCATCATGCCGCGCATCACCGCACGGCACATGCGGAACACCGCCTTCAGGTTGGTATCGAGCACATCGTCCCAGTCTTCGTCTTTCATGCGCATGGCGAGGGTATCGCGGGTGATACCGGCGTTATTGACCAGCACCGTGATGGCGGCGCCGGTTTTGGCTTCGATGTCGGCTATCAGCGCATCCACGCCGGCGGCATCGCGCACATCCAGCGCGGTACCCCACCCTGCGCCACCAGCGGCCTTGATGGCCTCGGTGATGCTGGCGGCACCCGATTCGGTCGTGGCGGTGCCGACGACCGTCATACCCTGGCGGGTCAGTTCCATAGCGATGGCGCGACCAATACCGCGCGAAGCGCCGGTCACGAGTGCAACAGTGGCAGTCATAATGATTCCTGTTCTTGACGCTTAATTCAGGGAGAGATTGGCGTTGACCGATTCGGCGTCAGCCAGCGCCACCCCGGTAATACCCTCGGCGCAGCGTTTGGTCAGGCCGGCCAGCACCTTACCCGGGCCACATTCGGCAGCGGTCGCCACGCCCATACCGGCCATCTTCTGGATGATCTCCACCCAGCGGACCGGCTTGGCGGCCTGACGCACCAGGGCATCCTTAATCTTCGCCGGATCCGTTTCGATCGCAACATCGACGTTATTGATCACGGGGATGGTCGGTGTGGCCAACGTAATATCGGCCAGCGCCACGGCCAGACGATCCGCCGCCGGCTTTAACAATGACGAATGGAACGGCGCCGACACGGGCAGCAGCACGGCACGCTTGGCACCGCGCGCCTTACACGCCTCACAGGCACGCTCGACAGCGCTCTTGTGACCCGCAATCACCGTCTGACCCGGGGCATTGAAGTTGACGGGTTCAACCACCTCGCCCTGCGCCGCTTCAGCACAGGCGGCGGCAATGCCGTCATCGTCCAGCCCCAGAATCGCCGCCATCGCGCCCGTACCGGCCGGAACCGCTTCCTGCATGGCCGCAGCGCGCAGCCGCACCAGCGGCACGGCATCGGCCAGCTTCAGTGCACCGGCAGCCACCAGCGCCGAGTATTCCCCCAGACTATGACCGGCCACCACCGCAGGCGTTTGACCACCCAGGCTCTCCCACAGGCGCCAGACAGCCACACCGGCCGTCAGCATGATCGGCTGGGTATTGACGGTCATCGCCAGCTTTTCGGCCGGGCCATCGGCCACCATCGTCCACAGATTTTCACCCAGTGCGGCCGAGGCTTCATCAAAGGTGGCACGCACCACCGGCGAATCGCCGTAAGCGGCCATCATGCCGACCGATTGAGAGCCCTGACCGGGAAATACAAAAGCGAACGACATAGATTTCTCCGAAATTAATACTTGAGCAGCACGCTGCCCCAGGTAAAACCACCGCCCACGCCTTGTAACATCAGCGTCTGGCCGCGCTTGACGCGACCATCTTTCACGGCTTCATCCAGCGCCAGCGGCACCGACGCCGCCGAGGTATTGCCATGATGATCCACGGTAATAATCACCCGATCCGTTGTCAGCGACAGACGCTTGCCGATGGCATCGATGATGCGCACATTGGCTTGATGCGGAATCAGCCAGTCGATCTGATCCGGCGACACCCCCGCCGACTTGCAGCATTCGAGGGCGCTGTCGGACAAGGCCCGTACCGCAAACTTGAACACGGCCTGACCATCCATGCGCAGGAACGGGTCGCCCACGACCTTGCCGCTGTGAACCTGACCCGGCACGTTGAGGATGTCGGATTGAGACCCATCGGCGTGCAGCGAGGTGGCCAGAATACCCGGTGCATCGGCGGCCTTGAGCACCACGGCACCGGCGCCATCGCCGAACAGCACACAGGTGCCACGGTCTTCCCAATCCATGATGCGGGAGAACACCTCCGCACCGACAACCAGCGCTGTTTTATGGCTACCGGAACAAATAAATTTTTCGGCAATCGTCAGGGCGTAAACAAAGCCCGAGCACACGGCCTGGACATCAAACGCCGTGGCGCCAACATTACCGAGTTTGCCCTGCATCAGACAGGCGGTGCTCGGAAAAATCATATCCGGCGTCGACGTTGCCACAATGATCAGATCCAGGTCCGTGGCCGCCACACCGGCGTCGGCCAGTGCACGCCGCGAGGCTTCTTCGGCCAGCATGCTCGACGTCACACCCTCTGGCGCATGGTGGCGCGCAGCAATGCCGGTTCGGGAGACGATCCAGTCATCGCTGGAGTCCAGCCCCTTGTCCTTGATCAATGCCTCATTAGAAATCGGGGCACCCGGCAGGTAACTACCGATGCCGGCCAGCTGAGCATAAATCGTTTGTGCCATCAGGCATCTCCCGTTGCATCATCATCCTTGACGGGATCTTTGAGCAACGCTGCAGTAGGTGGAGCGGTATAGCGGGATACGCGATGCGCGATCTTTTCGATCACGCCGTTTTCTGCTTCATGATAAGCCTCACGAAGCGCATAGCCAAAGGCAAAGGCATCGGCCGACCCATGACTTTTGATCACGGTACCCCTCAGGCCAAGGAGCGTCGCGCCGTTATAACGACGATGATCCAGCCGCTTCTTGAAGCGGCTCAGTACCGGCAACGCCAGCAAGGCAATGAGTCGTGTCAGGAGGTTGCGTTCGAATTCTTCACGCAGATAGCGACCCATCATCTGCGCCAGGCCTTCTGAGACCTTCAGCGCAACATTGCCGACAAAACCGTCGCAGACCACAACATCGGCTTCACCCTTGTAGACCCCGTCACCTTCGACATTGCCCACAAAGTTGAGGTCCGTGGCGCGCAGCAACTCGGCCGCCTGCTTCACCACCTCATTACCCTTGATCTCTTCTTCGCCGATATTGAGCAACCCCACGCGCGGTTCGGCGATATGCTGCACGGCATTCGTGAGCATCGAGGCCATGATGCCAAACTGCAGTAAATGCTCTGCCGTGCAATCGACATTCGCGCCCAGATCCAGTATCCGGGTCTGGCCGGTCATGGTGGGCACCACCGTACAGATGGCCGGGCGATCAATGCCGGGCAGCATCTTCAGGACAAAGCGGGAGATCGCCATCAAGGCGCCGGTATTGCCGGCCGACACGCAGGCATCCACCGCTCCGGACTTCACCAGATTGATGGCCACACGCATCGATGAATCTTTTTTATTGCGCAGGGCGAGCGCCGGCGCTTCATCCATTCCGACAACTTCGCTGGCATGCACGATATGCAAGCGATCACGCACCGCTTTTTCTGGCGATGCGCGACGCAAACGATTTTCCAGCTGACTGGATTTACCAACCAGGGTCAGCTCGACCCCGGGAAACTCGGTAGCAAACGCCAACGCAGCGGCAACCGTGACCTTGGGGCCATGGTCGCCACCCATACAGTCAATCGCGATTTTGACGGTCATATCCGTTCAAAGCGCACGTTGATTCATGGTCAGGTAAAACGCCTGACCTGCCTGCTTAGGCGTCGGTCGTCTTGACAACCTTCTTGCCGCGGTAAACACCCGACGGCGAAATGTGGTGACGACGATGCACTTCACCGGTCGTCGGCTCGATGGCCAGCGGCGGATTGCTCAGCGAATCATGAGCACGATGCATACCGCGCTTCGACGGGGATTTTTTGTTCTGTTGAACGGCCATGTTGTGACTCCTAGTTAAATCGTTACTACCTTAATATCTATCGACCCTCAGTGCTTCAGGGTCTTGAGCTTGGCCAGCGCCGCGAACGGATGTTCGTCACCCGAATCGGCAACCGTGACCGGTAGCGCGCATTCGTCGTGCATGGGCACGATGGGCAGCGAAAGCATCAATTCATCTTCCACTAACGCCAACGTCATGACACGCAACGAATCGGGCATCGGAAGATATTCGACCGCATCTGCGTCCAGATCATCTTCCGCGGCGTCCAGAGCGTCTAAACGCGCCAACACCGCCGCATCCGCCACCCACGCCACCGTATGCTCGCGGTGAATCACCACGGTCACCGGTTGCAGGCAACGCTGACAGGACTGCTCCAGCTGTGCCGCCAGTGTGATCGTCATGGCGGGTTGTCGCTCTGCACCCCAACCGGCATGCAGCGATACCCGGACCAGGCCGGATTGACTGACGAGCAGATCGGCCAGGCGCGTAAAATCAGACACCGGCACATCACCGTGCCAGGCAAAAGCCTCGCGCGCGGCAACGGTCGGGTCAAAACTTTCCGGCAAACCGGCAGATGACATCCAGATCTGTCCCGTTG
>JBDQLO010000076.1:0-4983 GCA_040262735.1 Fluviibacter sp. | reverse complement strand
GGGTGACAGTTCAGTAAACGGGCGATCCAGGAGCGGGGTCAGCTGCTCACGGAGTGTCTCGTGATGGGCGATACAACCGCGTAATAAACCAATCGCAAACTTCTGTTCAGCGTCACGAAGATGACCGAAACCTTCGATGTCGTGCAACGCGGATTCGCAAGCCGCAAGATCTTGGCCGCCAATCTGCCAGCCATAAAGTGCCTGCAGAACGGCTTCGCGTGCACGACGACGCGCCGGTTTCGGGCCGTTAGTTGGTCGCGCTTGCTGGTTCACGACGCACTTCCCTCGGGTTGTGGTATCTGGCCCGAGCGTATGCGGGCATGCAGTCTTGCCATCTCGACCGCGCAGCGCGCACAGTCGGCACCCTTGTCGTGCATGCGCACCAGGGCCTGATCGTCATTTTCAGTCGTGAGAATTCCATTGGCAATAGGCACGCCTGTCGTCAGCTGTACGTCCATGACCGCACGACAACTATCGTTGCTGACGACTTCAAAGTGATAGGTTTCTCCACGAATAACGGCACCTAGTGCGATCAAGGCATCGTAAGAATTCTCATCGTGATCGGCAAGCGTTTGTAATACAAGAGGGATTTCTAGGGCGCCGGGGACACTGCATACGGTGATGTGGTCAGCGGCAACCCCCAGCGCGTGCAGTTCATTAATGGCGCCTGAGAGGAGGCCGTCACAAATATCCTGATTAAAGCGGGCAACAGCGATGCCAATGCGAAGGCCATTCCCGTTTGTATCGATGGGGTATTCTAAATAACGTGCCATGAATCTTCCTCAGATATTGGTGCGTGTGCCGTCAGGTTGTTGAAAGCCCGTGACCTCGAGATCAAAACCGGTCATCGCGGGAATACGCTGCGGGTTAGCCAGAAGACGCATTTTTTTGACGCCGAGATCGCGCAAAATCTGCGCGCCGATCCCATGCAACAGTGGGTCCCATTTGCGGGGCTGTGCTTGCTGGTCAGACGTAATGAGACCACTAAGTAGCTCATGCCCAGTAAGCGGTTTATGAAGCATGACAAGCACGCCCTGGTCGGCAGCTGCGATAGCCGTCATGGCTTCTTCGAGCATGATGCTGTGGCCGGTACTTTCAGGCGCGAGAAAATCCAGGACCGAAAGGGGCACGTGTACCCGTACAAGCGTTTCTTGTGTCGGGTCTAATATGCCTTTGACAAGGGCGAGATGGACATCATCAGACGCTTTGTCGTTATAAGTGTGGAGCATGAAGTCGCCATGACGCGTGCCGAGACTGCGTAAACCAGATCGACTGACCAGTGTTTCATGCTGGCTACGATAATGGATGAGGTCGGCAATGGTACCGATCTTGAGGCCATGTTGTTCGGCAAATTCTTTGAGCTCAGGCAGTCGTGCCATCGTGCCGTCTTCGCTCATGATTTCACAAATGACCGATGCCGGGCTGAGGCCAGCCAGACTGGCCAGATCGCAGCCGGCTTCGGTATGGCCAGCGCGGACGAGCACGCCACCAGGGCGCGCCATGATCGGGAAGATGTGACCCGGTTGAACAATGTCGGAAGGTTTGGCATCGGTCGCAACAGCCGCCTGAATAGTCCGGGCGCGATCGTGTGCAGAAATTCCCGTCGTCACCCCCTCCGCTGCTTCAATAGAAACGGTGAAGGCAGTACCGAATTGTGCCTTGTTATCGCGCGTCATCTGGTTCAGTCCGAGCTGACGGCAGCGCTGTTCTGTCAATGTCAGGCAGATGAGGCCGCGGCCAAAGCGAGCCATGAAGTTAATGGCCTCCGGCGTGACGTGGTCGGCGGCAAGCACGAGGTCACCTTCGTTTTCACGATCTTCTTCGTCGACGAGAACCACCATGCGACCGGCGCGTAACTCCGCGATGATTTCATGCGTGGGCGAAATAGGGGACGATTCTGGACTCATGATTTTGTGTAGGACAGCAGGCGTTCGCAATAGCGAGCAATCACATCAATTTCCAGATTGACCGGTGTGCCCACGGCCAGCGTGTGTAGCATGGTGTTCTGCAGTGTATGTGGAATGAGGTTGATCGAGAACAGACGACCCTCGACAGTGTTGACAGTCAGGCTGGTGCCGTTGATGGTGATTGAACCCTTGCGCGCAATGAACGGTGCCAGATCGTCGGGTGCTTCGATGGTCAGCAGCCAATCACCCTGGCTATCCGAGGACGTCGGCGCGAAATAGTGAACATGGCCGATTCCATCAACGTGGCCGGTGACGAGATGGCCACCAAGGCGATCAGCCAGGCGCAGCGCCTTTTCCAGGTTGAGAGGCGCATCAGCGGTGAGGCCGGTGGCGCAACGCAGCGTTTCATTGGAGACGTCGACGACAAACGAGGTGGGGTTGCCGTTAGGTACCAGTTCGACGACGGTCAGGCAGACGCCATTGCAGGCGATGGAGTCACCGAGTGCGACATCGGCGAGATCAAGGCCCCCAGCATGGATGGTCAGCCGAACGCCGCTATTGCGGGGAACGACCTGGTCGACGTGACCGACGGCGGCGATGATTCCTGAAAACATCTTTTCCAATGGCATGTGCAGCAAACAATAAGGTATTGATTCTAGCATGCGGCCCCTGTCAAAGACCGATGCGACGCGCGTTGCGACGGGGTGTCTGTAGTCGCTAGCCGCCTGTTTTCTCGGCCAGTGTACGCACACGTCGCAACTGCTTCAAGAACGCTTCGGGCCCGACATACCCGGCCAGCGTTGCATCGTGCAACAGGCGCCCACCCGGTGCATAAAATACCATCCCGGGCGGTCCGAAAAGCCCGAATCGTTGGAGCAGGCTACGTGCTTCCGCATCGCTGGCGGTAACATCGACTCGGATCAGGGTGAAATCTGCCAGTGAATTGCGCACGTCTAAATTGCCCAGCGTATCGCGCTCGAACTCCTTGCAACTGACGCACCAGTCTGCGTAAACGTCGATAAAAACCGGTTTTTGCGTTTCGCGTAGCGCGGCTTCAAGGCCGGCAATCGTTTTGATCTGCGGCATGGCCAGTGGGCTACTCTCCTGGACCCGCTGTTCGCCATCGGCGATAAATGGACTGAGCGGCTTGTCCAGTCGCGTGGCTCCGCCCAGCGCGCCTACCAGCCAAGCCAGCCCGAGTGTCACCAGCAAAACGCCAAGCGCCTTACCCAGACGCGCGGGCGTATGTGCCCGCTCCGGTAGGCGTTCTAACGCCTTGAGCAAAACTCCGGCGATGATCGCCAGAACACCAAAGCCACCCATCAGAACGCTATCGGACACGACTGGCGATAAGACCCACCAGGCGGTTGCGAGCAGAATGAACCCAAAGGCCTTTTTGATGGTTTCCATCCAGGGGCCGGTCTTGATGACCAGGGTGCCGGCCGATGCGCCCATGGCGAGCAATGGCATGCCCATCCCCACGGCCATCATAAACAAGAGACTGCCGCCGAGCAGCCCATTGCCGGTTTGCCCGATATAGAGGAGCGCGCCAGCGAGCGGTGCCGCAACACAGGGGCCAACGATCAATGCCGAAAGTGCGCCCAGCGCAAAGGCCGCGGGCAATGAGCCACCCTGAAGGCGACGACTTTCCTGAGCCAATTTACCCTGAAGGGTATTGGGCAATTGCAAGTGATAAAGACCCAGCATCGCGCCGGCCAATATGACATATACCAGCGCAAAGCCCGTCAAGATCCAGGGGTTTTGTAATAGCCCGGAGACCAGTGTGCCGGACAAACCGGCAAATACACCAGCCAGTGCATAAGTCAGTGCCATGCCCAGCACGTAGGCCAGTGACAGGAGGAAGCCACGAAGATGCGACAGCGGGTGGGCATTATCATGCCGACCCAGGACAACGGTAGCCACAATGGGCATCATGGGAAGCATGCAGGGCGTGAAGGCCAATCCAAGGCCAGCGCCTAAGAAGAGCAGCAGATTCAACCAGAGCTCACCCTGATCCAGGCTACGCGCAATTTCATAAATACCATTCTGATCGCCATTAATAGTCTCGGTTGGGGATATCACTTCAGGCGCAGCCTCTGGTGACGGCAACGATATCGGCAGCAAGACCACTTCGGGTGGGTAGCAGATGCCCTGGCTAGCGCAACCCTGATAACGCACCGAGAGCGTGAACATGGTCGGGCGGGGGCCACCCGTAATGCTGACAGGCCAATGCAGCGAATCAGTAAAAATCTCCGTCAGTCCAAAGTTGGGGTCGTCCTTGGCCGTGCCATTTGGCAGGGCACTCGCGCTGATTCGAAGATCTGCGGGAACGAGCCCCGTTAATTCGACAGCCAGCTTGTCGCGATAGAGGTAATAGCCGGGTTGGATGTCAAAACGAACCTCAATCTGGTCACTGCCAGTCACCCTTGCATCGGGTTTGAAGGCCTGGTGTGGAGGGAGAAAGGTTTGACCGGCCGGCGTTGCCGCAAAGTCGGCGGACGCAGCGGATAAAGGCAGTGCAAACACCCATCCCGCAAAAGCAAGAGCCGCTAAGGTTTTAAGGATCAATGATCTACCCCTGCCGCGAGCACCCACTGCAGATAGGCTGGCAGGCCATCGCTGCAGTCGACCGCCAGGATTTCTGGAATGTCGTAAGGATGTGCATTCCTGATTTGTGATTCGAGTTCGGCATAGTGAGCGGTAGACGCAACAATCATCAGCGGTATTTCTGTTGCAACGTCAATCCGCCCCTCCCAGAAGAAAGTCGACTGGCAGGCAGGCCCTGTTTTGACACAGGCTGCGAGGCCAGCCTCGATCAGTTGGCGTGAAAGCGTTTGCGCCAAAGTCATATCCGGCACAGTCGTGAAAACAAGGCGAACTCCCGTCGACATCAATGGCGCCAGTTGTGTGTAATGATTTCGCGGAGGAGATGTAATCGGCGATGAAAGAAGTGGTCGGCCGCCGGTACGACGATAATGGGTAAATCCTGCGGCTCGGCCCAGGCCAGCACGTTCTCGAGTGGTACTGTTTCATCCGCAGAACCATGAATCACAATCGAGTCGCGCGGTACGGATTC
>JBDQLO010000075.1:0-5008 GCA_040262735.1 Fluviibacter sp. | reverse complement strand
GAGCAGCCGGCCGTCCGCACACCCAGGCGCAGGCCCAGGCCCTTGCCGCGTTGCGCCAGGGCCTTGCCCACGTGTTTGGCAGCGGCTTCTGTCATCGTGACACTCATGATGCTTCTCCGATCAACCGTTTCTCAGGAACCCAGCTTCTTCTTATAGTCGGCCACGGCCGCCTTGATGGCATCCTCGGCCAGAATCGAGCAGTGGATCTTGACGGGCGGCAGCGCCAGCTCTTCGGCAATGGTCGTGTTCTTGATCTCGAGCGCTTCATCGACGCTCTTGCCCTTGACCCATTCGGTCACCAGCGAGCTCGAGGCGATCGCCGAACCACAACCATAGGTCTTAAATTTGGCGTCTTCGATCACGCCTGCCTTATTGACCTTGATCTGCAGTTTCATTACGTCGCCGCAGGCCGGGGCACCCACCATGCCGGTACCCACGCCCTCTTCCTCCTTGCCGAAAGAACCGACGTTACGGGGATTTTCATAGTGATCGATCACTTTAACGCTGTATGCCATGATGTAACTCCTTCTCTGTAATCGGGGCGCTTAGTGGGCAGCCCATTGAACGGTGTTGAGATCAATACCTTCCTGAACCATTTCCCACAGGGGCGATAGTTCACGCAGGCGGCCAATCTGCTTGTGCAGCAGATCAATGGTGAAATCGATTTCTTCGGCCGTCGTGAAACGGCCGATCGAAAAGCGAATCGACGAATGCGCCAGCTCGTCGGTCAGACCCAGCGCTCGCAGCACATACGACGGCTCTAACGATGCCGACGTACAAGCCGAACCGGAGGAAACCGCGATATCTTTCACCGCCATGATCAGTGACTCGCCCTCGACGTAGGCAAAACTAATATTCAGGTTGTGCGGAACGCGGTGTTCCAGATCGCCGTTCACATGGATCTCCGGCAGGTCCGACAACCCCTGCAACAGCCGGTCACGCAATGCCTTGATGCGGACATTCTCTTCGTTCATTTCCAGACGGGCCAGACGGAATGCCTCCCCCATACCCACAATCAGGAAGGTCGGCAGCGTGCCCGAACGCATGCCGCGTTCGTGGCCACCGCCATGCATCTGGGCTTCAAGACGAACGCGCGGTTTGCGACGCACATACAGCGCGCCAATTCCTTTCGGGCCATAGGTCTTGTGCGCCGAAAAGCTCATCAGATCAACCTTGAGCGTCGACAGATCGATATCGATCTTGCCCGTCGCCTGCGCGGCATCGACATGAAACAGAACCCCCTTGCTACGCAGCAGTTCGCCGATCTCGGCGATGGGCTGAATCACGCCAATCTCGTTGTTGACCGCCATAATAGAGACCAGAATCGTCTCCGGACGGAGCGCAGCTTGCAGCGCCGTCATATCGACCAATCCATTGGGCAGCACATCCAGGTAAGTCACTTCAAACCCCTGACGTTCCAGCTCGCGCATCGTATCGAGCACCGCCTTGTGTTCCGTCTTCAGGGTAATGAGGTGTTTGCCCTTGTTCTGGTAGAAGTTGGCAGCCCCCTTGATCGCCAGGTTGTTAGCCTCGGTCGCCCCGGACGTCCAGACGATTTCCTTCGGATCAGCGTTGACCAGCGCCGCCACCTCGGCGCGCGCATTCTCGACAGCAGATTCGGCATCCCAACCGTACTGATGGGAACGCGACGCAGGATTGCCATACTTTTCGGTCAGATAAGGCAGCATCGCTTCGACCACACGCGGATCGATGGGGGTGGTTGCCGAGTAATCCAGATATACAGGGAACTTCATGTCAGACTCCAGAGTAAACCGTCAGGCCACCGCGGCAAAGCGCTGTAGCTGACCCAAAACCACATCCAGTTGCGCGATGAAGCGTGCAACGGACTCCCGATCACTTGCGGCGTAGGGCATCATGCCCAGACTGATCCGGATGGCACCTTTGGCCAACACCGGATCGACACCCATGGCCTGCAAGACCGGCGATACGCCGGCTTTGCCCGAACCACAGGCAGCACCACTCGAAATGGCCACGTGCTGGCGATCCAGCAACGAGACCAGCGTTTCCCCGTCAATTCCGGGAAACGCGGCATAGGTTGTATTAGGCAGACGCGCGACCTCACACCCGAATATCACGGCGCCCCGCTGAAGCAGTGCCTGCTCTAACCAAGTCTGGTTTTCCTGCGCGCGTTTCGATCGGATGCTCAGGTCGGCCGAGGCACGTTCGCATGCCAGCCCGAAACCCACAATCGCCGCCACATTCTCGGTACCGGCGCGCAAGCCGTTCTCCTGTCCACCGCCGTAGATCAGAGGCTGTAGTGGCAACTCGCGATCGCGTACCAGCGCCGCAGCACCCTTTGGGCCGCCGACCTTATGACCGGAGATGGTCATGGCAGAAACACCGGCATCATGGAGCTGGCGAAAGCTAAGCGGTTGTTTGCCAAAAGCCTGCACCGCATCGGTGTGGCACCAGCCCTGATGGCTGGCACGGAATGCGTCGGCCAGTTCAGCCACATTTTGCAGCACGCCCGTTTCATTATTGGCTGCCATCACCGAGGTCAGCGTTGTCTGTAGAGGCAACGCGGTCATTGCCGTTGTGGCTATCAGCCCCTGGTCACTGACCGTTAACGCGCTAAAACCACAGCCTTCCTGCTGCAACGCACGCATCGGTGCCAGGACACAAGGGTGCTCCGTAGCGGCACAGGCCAGATGCACGCACTTGCCGGTTTCGGCACGATAAGCACGGGCCAGGCCTTGAATCAGCAGATTGTTAGCTTCACTACCGCTGGCAGCGAAGACCACTTCAGAGGGATCCGCATCGATCGCGGCCGCGACCTGTTCGCGAGCCCGATCAATCGCCCGGCGCGAAAGCCGACCCGACTCGTAAGTCGCCGACGGATTGGCGAACTGCGCCGTCATGAACGGCAACATCGCATCCAACACGACGGGGTCTACCGGCGTGGTTGCGTTATGGTCGAGATACAGTGGTGCGCTCATGACCGTGAGAACGATGCCACTCAGGCCGCCTGTGCCACGTTAAAAGCCACCGGCTTCGAGACATCTGCATGAGGCTTGTTGACGATACGCTGACGGTTGGCTTCAACCAGCTCGGCCAGATGAACCGAGGCCAGATAATCGAGCATCTTGCGATTCAGCGTCGACCACAAATCGTGCGTCATGCAGCGATGATCCGACTTGCAGTTTTCGCGTCCGCCACATTGCGTCGCATCGAGTGGCTCATCGACTGCGAGGATCACATCGGCAACGGAGATCTTTGCGGCATCACGCGCGAGACAGTAACCGCCCCCGGGACCACGAACGCTTTCTACGATGTTATGACGGCGCAGCTTGGCAAATAGCTGCTCCAGATAGGACAGCGAGATGCTCTGACGCTCGCTGATGGCCGAGAGTGTCACTGGCTTTTCACCACCGTTCAGACCGAGGTCAATCATGGCGGTCACCGCAAAGCGGCCTTTGGTCGTTAATCTCATGTCAGGCTCCTACGGAAGATGGACGCTGGCGTTCGAAACGAACCCCTTATATCCAAGTATTTTTATCAACTATAAGGAAGCCGAATCTATTAGTCAACTATTTTGCTCAGGTATTGCGGATCAAATTTATCCGCGACCGCCTGGGCTTCGGCGACCGGCACCCCCGAAGCCTCAAGTTTCTTTAGGAGCTGCTCCAAACGCTCATCGGTTTCGGCCGCATGCGCCAGCAGGGCATGCAAGGCTCGGGCATAAGGATCACTCGCATCCCGGTTGATCGCATAGGCAGCAAAGCCCGCCTTAGCGGCCTGGGCCGTAATGGGGGTATCGGGCTTTTCGTTCTCGATCACCCGCGCCGGGTTGCCCACGGCCGTGGCACCGGCCGGCACATCCTTGACCACCACCGCATCGCTGCCGACCCGGGCGCCGGCACCGATCGTAATCGGCCCAAGCACTTTGGCCCCCGCGCCGATAACCACGCCATTCTGTAAGGTGGGATGACGGCGACCCTTGTTCCAGCTGGTACCGCCTAGCGTCACCCCGTGATAAATCGTCACATCGTCCTCGATGATCGCTGTTTCGCCGATCACCACCCCCATGCCGTGATCAATAAAAAAACGACGGCCGATCGTAGCCCCCGGATGGATTTCAATACCCGTCAGAAAACGCGAGATATGCGACAAAAAGCGCGCCAGCCAATACAGATGCCACTGCCATAACTGGTGCGCCACACGGTGAAAAAGCATCGCGTGCACACCCGGATAGCACGTCACAATTTCCAACGTGGAACGGGCGGCAGGATCACGATCAAAAATCGACCGGATATCTTCACGAATGGACTTAAACATTGGCGGCTAACGTAATGATTTATGGCGATTTAAGCAGTGCGAACCAGGTTCGCCTGTTCTATGGATTGTACTAATCCTGAGTTTTTTAATCAACCTTGTTCCGCTGGCCGGCCCCGGCCAGCGCACTGACCACCCCACGGAGTATGTTGACCTCGTCAATCTCCAGCCGGGTCCGCTCAAAAATCCGGCGGATCTTGGGCATTAGGCGACGCGGCCGTTCCGGGTCGTGAAATCCGGCGGCGATCAGTGCCGTCTCGAGCTGGGTGTAGAAACCTTCGACCGCATCCGACGGCGCCAGCGCCGACGCGTAACGTGTTGCACCCGTCGTTTCGATACCGGCCGTACCCGACGCTTCGCGCAACAGATAGGTCATGATCTGGACCGCCGCCGCCAGATTCAGCGATCCATAGTCCGGGTTGGTCGGAATGCTGACCTCGGCGCGACAGAACTGCAGCTCTTCGTTGGTCAGTCCGTTGGTCTCATTGCCGAACACAAACGCTGATTGGGTTTCCGGTGCACCCTGCCAGCACATCCGAGCCGTTGCAACCGCTTCGCGCGGCGACATTGGCGGCGGCCCTAGCTCACGGGCGCGAACGGTCATGCCAAAGACACCGACACAACCCGCCAGCGCCTCGGGCAACGTCGCCACAACACGGCAGGCAGCCAGCACATCGGCTGCACCAGACGCGCGCCGCAATGCCACCTCATCGAT
>JBDQLO010000074.1:0-5031 GCA_040262735.1 Fluviibacter sp. | reverse complement strand
GGGCGAAAACGTCAGGTCGAGCTTTGTGGCGAGCATCTGGTTCTGGTCACACCTGACCCACAAGATACGCTGCGAAACCATCGGGCAATTGTGCTGTGGTTGCGCGAGCAGGCGATGGCCTGCTTTGAAGAACGCGTCGCGATCTTCACCAGACAACTGGGCATCCCTGCGCCCGCATTGGCGCTTACCCAGGCTAGAACGCGCTGGGGTAGCTGCAATAGCCGTGGCGACATTCGTCTGAATTGGCGACTGATCCACCTGCCGCTGACACTCATTGATTACGTGGTTGCGCACGAACTGGCGCACATCAAGGAAATGAATCATGGCCCGCGATTCTGGGCTCTGGTTGAGACCGTGTACCCAGAATGGAAATCTGCAAAAAACGCCTTACGCGCCCACGTTGGTAGCCTTCCGATTATCGAAACATAATAGTGACGCGACATCAACGCTCAGAGATCGCGTCTCAGCGCCAGGACCAGGTCTTCTCGGACGATATTAATCGCCGCGCGCAGGTCATAATAAGCATTGCGGTTACCGGTCGGCACCCATAGCTGTCGAGCACGATCTCCAAGTAATTCAACCTTCTCGAGCAACACCGGATCCATTGGCTTTCCAGCCTCTTTGGCGCGGATGATTTCAATCTCAACGGCACGCAGCTCGTCATAGCACTCTTCCATGCTCAGCAAAGCATGGCTCTTTCGATAACTGGGAACAAACCCCACCAGCGGGACGACAATCGCACCAATCGCCAACAGGTAGAACCAGACTTCATCGAATAAACTGGCAACCCAATAAGGTGCATAGCCCCACAGGAGGGGGGATCCCTCTTTAAAGAAACGACGTGCCACGTCGCTCTCCGGGATTCTTGCATCCATGTAAGTTGGAAATTTACCTGTGGCGAAGTAATTCACCCGCTTGCGCTCAAAGTCATCCGTCGCCTCCATAAACAGAAGTTGTAGCGCAGGATGCATCTTATCGGTGGTCAGAATATCCAGGGTCGTTGCGATCATCTGGACATCTTTTTTAGGAACAACTGGATGTAAATTGAACATGCCGGCAGGTAAAACGACGGGATCCAGATACTGAAACCGCTTGGCGTAAGCGGTCGCCAATTCAAAGCTGTACATTTGCACCCCAGGGTACTGCGAGACCTCCTGTATGTTCTGCGATGCCATCGCACCGACCAAAAACAGAGCGTCAATTTTATGGTCCCGGAATGCCTCCACAGATTCATGCGTACTCATTGCCAGGAGGTTCGGAGAATTTAAGTTCACACCCTGGGCTTTGAGCACCGGCTCCAACATGGCCCGGGTGCTACTACCCGCGATATTGATTGACGTTTTTTTGCCCGCCAGAAAACGATTCAGGTCAGGGTCGGCCTTATCGGTCTGGTAGTGAAACAGCCACAATGGCTGATAGGCCACAGACCCCAGAGATAGCAAATGCCGTGCCTCCTCCGGAAGGTCCAAGCCACCTTGTGCAAATGCGGCATCAACCTTGCCCGCCAACAACAGGCTCAAGTTTTCCTCAGCACCTTTCGATGGCACCAGTTGCAAATGAACACCGTGTTTATGAAAAAATTCGCGGTAACGGTTTCCGACGACATCGGCTGTGGAATGTGCTTGTCCCGTCGCAATCGTCAGTGTTTTGGGCGGCAGCGGCCGAACCATATAAATCAACAGTATCACCAGAAACAGACTGGGCAGTACATATAACCAATTGCTGCTAATAAACGACCACAATGCTAAGGCCTCTTCAACCACCACGCTCCGGAAATTACTCGGCGCCTTGGGGGGAAGCTTTTTTCTGTGTAGTGGATCCATTGGCTATCTCGTTGTATTCAAATCTGGGCCAGGCCATGAAGCACCAGTCCGTCAACTATCGTCGCACGCCCTGCTAATACGCCCTGGAGACGCTGCGCACCCCCACCCGTCAAGAGCCATGGCGCATCTGCCGGCAGCCTTGTCGCCATCCGCATGATCGCGCCGCAAGTTGCGTCAATGGCACCGCTGACCATGGCATCATCTGTATTATCCGGCACATCAGGCGCGGCACGATAATGCCCCATGGCCTCAGGCAACCGCGCCGTTCCGCTGCGGAGTGACTGCAGCATCAAATTCACCCCAGGAATGATCAACCCCCCACGGTAAAGACCGCTGTCGCCCGACACATCGATCACATCGATGGTGGTCGCCGTACCGGCGCTGATCACGAGGCAGGGCGCCTGAACCTTCGTCCAGGCACCGATGGCAGCAGCCCACCGATCAATCCCGAGCGTCTCGGGTGTAGCGTATTCATTCTGCAGTGATCCGAATCGGGCAGACACGACAAAGCGGCTAGGTGTCACAGTTGATGGCAAAAGTGACAAGACCACTCGCTCTTGATCGTGGCTGATAACACTGGCGTAGCAGAGCTGATCCACCGCATGATCACGCCACAAGCTCGTCAGTTGCTCAAAACCCTCGTGGTCGTAAGCTACGGACCCATGCGCCACTAGGGGTCGTGCTGTTCCATCGGTCAGACCCCATTTCAAACGAGAGTTTCCCATGTCAAGTAAGAGATTCATGGACAAACTATACCTTGCGCAGACTGACATCGCCGGTGACAACCCGTTCCAAGCCCGACGGAGTCGCGACCAGCAGCGCGCCATCCCTATCAACGCCGTGAATCCGGCCTTCGAGCAAAACCCGATCGGCTTCCAAGATAGCGACTTTTTCGCCTTGCCATAAATTCGCCGCTTGCCATGCCTCGCGCAGCACCTCGAAGCCGCCGCTGGAGAACGTGACCAGTGTTTCCTGCATGGATTGAAGCACCGGTGCGATCAGGACTTCGGGCGCCAAAGCTTTGGCATCGACGAAACCATCCGCCAAGGATGCCGCTGCCTGATTCCCTACGGCGCCCTGTAAGATTTTGGACGTCAGGCAATTCAAGCCAACACCGATCACCACCGCCAACTCGCGTGACCCGTCCGGGGTTTTGCGTATGATCGACTCAATGAGGATACCGCCGACCTTGGCATCCGAATGACCGGTCGCGCGCAGGAGCACATCATTCGGCCATTTAAGCCCGAAGCTTACCCCGGATTTTTGGGGTCCCAGGTGGGGCAGGTGTAACGCACGGACAATGGCAACACCGATCGCTAACGAGAGACCGTTGACCGAAACAGGGTCTGCCGAAAAAGTCCAGAGGAGCGAGAAGGTGAGTGTCTTGCCCGGTTCGCCAAACCAGGCTCGGCCCCGACGACCTCGGCCGCGCCGTTGTTCACGCGCCACATACACACTGCCTGCCGGCGCCCCTGCTTCAGCCGCGCTGAGCAAACTCTGGTTCGTGGATTCACACGAATCAAGGTGATGTATTTGCAGCGGGGGAAGCTTTGCTGGTTGCATCCTCATCAATCTTCAGCTCCTGGATTTTGCGCGTAATTGTATTACGGCCAATCCCCAGTAACTGCGCCGCCTCGATACGACGCCCCCCCGTATAGCGCAACGCGTGAGCGATCAGTGTGCGTTCAAAGTCCTGGGAAAGCGCCTCGAAAATACGTATATCTTTACCCTCAATCGCCGAGGCGAGCATGCGATCAACGGTGTTGCCCAATGGATCTACCCAGCCGAATGTATCACCAGGCGAAGACATGGGTATAACCCCAGTCGGAGCGATTACCGTTGCGGCAATGCTCGTGGCGGATGCAAGATGAGCCGACTCCTGACGTAACTCCGGCGGTAGGTCTTCGAGATCAACGACCTGACCAGGGGCCATCACGGTCAGCCAGTGGCAGAGATTTTCGAGCTGACGTACGTTACCGGGAAACGGCAGCGTAGCCAGATGCGCCATGGCCATCGGTGTCAGCTGTTTGGCTTCAACGCCCAGATCTCGGGCGCTCTTGGCCAGGAAATGCACCGCCAGTTCCGGAATGTCTTCACGCCGCTCTTTGAGGGGTGGCAAGCGCAAACGGATCACGTTCAACCGGTGAAAGAGATCCTCGCGAAATAATCCCTGTTGCACACGATCTTCGAGGTTCTGATGCGTCGCTGCAATGACTCGGACATTGGATTTGATCGACTGCTGCCCCCCCACTCGGTAGTAATGGCCATCGGAGAGCACACGTAATAAACGCGTTTGTAACTCAGAGGGCATGTCTCCAATTTCATCGAGAAAGAGGGTTCCGCCATCGGCTTCCTCGAATCGCCCGCGACGCTGCGTGGCGGCCCCGGTAAAGGCACCCCGCTCATGCCCGAAGAGCTCCGACTCGAGCAAATCTCTGGGGATGGCGGCGGTGTTGATGGCAATAAAGGGGCGCTTGGCGCGCGGACTATGCCGGTGCAACGCCCGTGCGACGAGTTCTTTACCGGAGCCCGATTCGCCCGTTATGAGCACGGTCGCATTCGAGTTCGACAAACGTCCGATCGCACGGAACACTTCCTGCATGGCGGGCGCATGCCCCTGGATCTCGGGAACGCCGCCCTCGTCTGCTGCCGCCTGCGCCGGCTTTTCCGACTGCGCCATCGCCCGCTGGATCAAGGCAATGGCCTGGTCGACATCAAAGGGTTTGGCCAGATACTCAAAGGCACCACCCTGAAAAGCGGCAACGGCACTCTCCAAATCAGAGTACGCCGTCATGATGATGACGGGCAATTCCGGCAACAGGGTCTTGATCCGGGAAAGCAGATCCAAACCGGAGGGACCGGGCATCCGGATATCGGAAATCAGTGCTTGCGGTGCAGCATCGCCCGCATCCAATGCATTAATGACATCGTTTGCGTGATCGAAGCTACGAAATGAGATACCGACGCGACCGAGT
The DNA here is from genome assembly GCA_040262735.1 of Fluviibacter sp. Taxonomy (GTDB): domain Bacteria; phylum Pseudomonadota; class Gammaproteobacteria; order Burkholderiales; family Rhodocyclaceae; genus Fluviibacter. Next base: position 233 of record JBDQLO010000074.1, on the reverse strand, counting down.
GCTTTTTCCAGCACCCAGCGTATCGACTGGTCGTCATCCACAATCCAGACGGACTTCATAGTTGGTGTCTCCACAGTTCTACCGACAGCCATCAGGCCTATCAGTCGTTTTCCATACCGAGGACTGAGCAAGTACCATGCCTGACATGCATCATTACCATTCAGGCCACGGGTAAGCGGATCAGGAATTGCGTGTGCCCTGGCCGGCTTTCACATTCGATGGTGCCCTGATGC
>JBDQLO010000073.1:0-5036 GCA_040262735.1 Fluviibacter sp. | reverse complement strand
GCGTACTCCCGCTCTGCCTGGGCGATGCCACCAAGTTCTCGGCCGATTTACTCAATGCCGATAAAACCTACGAAGCCACGCTGCGCTTTGGCGACCAAACTGATACGGCCGATTTGACCGGCACCCCCATCGAAAAGACCGCAGCGCTACCCACAGTGGCGCAACTCGAAGCCATCCGTTCGCAGTTTATGGGACAGATCAGCCAGATTCCGCCAATGTATTCGGCGCTCAAACGCGATGGACAGCCGCTCTACAAACTGGCCCGTCAGGGTGTCGAGGTCGAGCGGGCACCGCGCCAGATCACCATTGACGAACTGCTCTGGCTGCATTTCGTCCAGAACGACTCCGGGCAGGTCTGCGAAGCCACGCTGCGCGTTGGTTGCAGTAAGGGGACCTATGTGCGTACGCTGGCCGAAGACCTGGCGGTTGCAGTCGGAAGTCTGGCGCATTTGATCGCCCTGCGTCGCACCCGGGTGGGTGCCGTGACGCTCGAGGGCTGCGTGTCGCCCGACGTCCTGCATCAGAGTGTAGCTGCATTGACGCAACCGGTTACCGTCAGCTCTTTACAGGCCGCTGGCCTAATGCAACCCGTGGATTTTCTGGTGCAGAATCTGCCCATCGTGGTGCTGACCGAAGCCCAGGCGCTGCGTTGTCGCCACGGCAATCCATGCCTGGCTGAAGCCGGGCAGCAACTGCCATCCGCCGGCCAGTGCCGGCTACTCTTTCATGGGCGTTTTCTGGGGGTGGCGGAAATCAGCGAAACCGGAAAAACCCTGAAAATTCAGCCCATTCGTTTGGTTTCTGCAGAGAATTCCTGATACAATTGCAACTTCGCTCGCAACCGGGCAAAGCTGTCGGTTGCGGTTCACACCCCAGACAAGGGGAAACCTGGATGTGGCTCTCTCAAACTGGGGCGCATCTGTGACTTAAAGGAAAGTTTGATATGACGCTCAATGCTCAAAGCAAGGCCGCAATCGTTGCCGATTTCCAGCACGGCCAGGGTGACACCGGTTCATCCGAAGTTCAGATCGCGCTGCTGACCGCACGTATTAACGATCTGACCCCGCACTTTAAAGAACACTCGAAGGATCATCACTCGCGTCGCGGACTGCTGCGCATGGTGAGCCGTCGCCGTAAGCTGCTGGACTATCTGAAGCGCACCAACCTCGATAGCTACCGTGCGCTGATCGGTCGTCTGGGTCTGCGTAAGTAATTACGTGACCGCTGTTTAAACTTAACGGGCGTTCTCAGGAGAGGGCGCCCGTTTTGTTTTTGTTGTAGTCATTGTTGATCGTTGTTAGATGGTTAGGTGACTGTTGTGTTGTTGATTGTTGAGAGGAAGAGAATTCAATGAGTTTATTTGATATTGCACGTGAAAGTATTCAGTACGGTGCCCACACCCTGACCCTGGAAACCGGCCATGTGGCCCGTCAGGCCAGCGGTTCGGTCATGGTGACTTATGACGACACCGTTGTTCTGGTGACGGTGGTCGGCGCCAAAAAAGCCAAGCCGGGTCAGGACTTCTTTCCGCTGACCGTTGATTACGTCGAAAAGACCTACGCCGCCGGCAAGATTCCGGGTGGCTTCTTCAAGCGCGAAGGCCGCCCTTCGGAGAAGGAAACGCTCACCTCGCGTCTGATCGATCGTCCGCTGCGCCCGCTCTTTCCCGAAGGCTTCTATAACGAAGTCCAGGTTGTTGCTACCGTGATGTCGATCAACCCGGAAGTCGACTCCGACATTCCTGCCCTGATTGGAGCCTCGGCCGCGCTCGCGCTGTCGGGAATTCCGTTCAACGGCCCGGTCGGCGCCGCCCGCGTTGGTTTCATCGATGGTCAGTATGTGGTCAACCCGACCACGACCCAGATGAAGAACTCGAAAATGGATCTCGTGGTCTCGGGTACCGAAGCCGCCGTGCTGATGGTGGAATCCGAAGCCCAGATGCTGCCTGAAGACGTAATGCTGGGCGGTGTGGTGTTCGGCCACGAACAGCAACAGGCCGTCATCCAGATGATCAACCGCCTGGTCGAAGCCGCCGGTAAGCCGGAATGGGATTGGCAACCGGCACCAAAGGATGAGGCGCTGATCGATATGGTCACGACCTTCGCCAAACCGCGTCTGGAATCTGCCTATAACGAAACCAGCAAGCAGGCCCGTAGCCAGCTGCTCAAAAATATCTACGCTGATACCGAAACGCAGTTCACCAGCGGCGATGCTGCTGTGGACGCCAACACCATCGGCAACATTCTGTTTGATCTCGAAGCCGCCATCGTGCGTGGCCGCATCCTGTCGGGCGCCCCGCGTATCGACGGTCGTGACACCCGCACCGTGCGCCCGATCGAAATCAGCAACGGCGTGCTGCCGCGTACCCACGGTTCGGCCCTGTTCACGCGTGGTGAAACCCAGGCGCTGGTCGTGGCCACGCTGGGTACCGGCCGCGATGAGCAGATTATCGATGCACTGATGGGCGAGTATAAAGACCGCTTCCTGTTCCACTACAACATGCCCCCGTATGCCACCGGTGAATGCGGTCGCATGGGCGGTACCAAGCGCCGCGAACTGGGTCATGGTCGTCTGGCCAAGCGTGCCCTGGTGCCGGTGCTGCCATCGCCAGAAGAGTTCAGCTACACCATGCGTGTGGTTTCGGAAATCACCGAATCGAATGGTTCGTCGTCGATGGCTTCGGTCTGTGGCGGTTGCTTGGCCATGATGGACGCCGGCGTGCCGCTGAAGGATCACGTGGCCGGCATCGCCATGGGTCTGATCAAGGACGGTGGCCGTTTTGCCGTGCTGACCGACATCCTGGGTGATGAAGATCACCTGGGCGACATGGACTTCAAGGTGGCCGGTACCGAAAACGGTATTACCGCGCTGCAGATGGACATCAAGATCCAGGGTATCACCAAGGAAATCATGCAGGTCGCACTGGCGCAGGCCCGTGAAGCCCGTCTGCACATTCTCGGCCTGATGAAGGGTGCCATGGGTGAAGCGCGCACTGAAGTCTCGACCTTTGCACCGCGTCTGTACACAATGAAGATCAACCCGGAGAAGATCCGTGACGTAATCGGAAAGGGCGGCGCCGTTATTCGCGCGCTGACCGAAGAAACCGGTACCACCATCGACATCCAGGACGACGGCACGATTACCATCGCCTCGACCAGCGGTGAAGCCGCCGAACTGGCGCGTGCCCGCATCCAGGCCATTACGGCTGAAGCTGAAGTCGGTGCCATCTACGAAGGCACCGTGCTCAAGCTGCTGGACTTTGGCGCCATCGTTAACGTACTGCCGGGTAAAGACGGTCTGCTGCACATCTCGCAAATCGCCAACGAGCGCGTCGAGAAAGTTAGCGATTATCTGCAGGAAGGCCAGGTCGTCCGCGTCAAGGTTCTGGAAACCGACGATCGCGGCCGTATCAAGTTGTCGATGAAGGCACTGCTGGACGCCGCTCCACCGGCTGCCTAAGGGGTACAGGGAAGGGGGGCGAGGCCACCCGACCCGCAGTCTGCAAAGGGCCAGTCAAACGACTGGCCCTTTGCTTTGGGTTTCGATTCGCGTGAGGCCTATAATTAAAAAATGATTTGGGATAACCTGTTCAATTCCGTCACCATCACGCCCGAAGTCAGCCTCGTCATGCTGCTCAGCCTGGCGGTGCTGGGGGTGTTGCTGACACGCATCTTCCGGTTGCCCTCGATGCTTGCGTATCTGTCGATTGGCGTACTGATTAGTGCAACGGGGATCGACCTGCTGCCGGGCGATGACGACATCAAAGACATTGCCGAATTCGGTATTGCCTTTCTGATGTTCTCGATTGGCCTGGAATTCAACATTGCCAGTCTGGTCAGAATGCGCCAGAAAGTTTTTGGCCTCGGTCCTGCGCAGATGTTGCTCACTGCCGTGGGCAGTATGCTGGTGACCTGGTTTGGTTATGAGCAGGGTTGGCGTGCGGGGCTGGCCGTCGGTCTGGCCGTGGCCATGTCTTCCACGGCCATCATGGCCAAATTGCTGACCGAACGATTTGAGCTGCATTCGCGTCATGGTCAGCGCACCATGGCGGTTCTGTTGTTTCAGGATCTGGCGGTTGTACCCAGCCTCATCATTATTCCGGCCCTCGCGCAGAATCAGCACGATCTGGGCGCGGCACTAATCACCAGTCTGGGGCTTAGCGCTGTCACCCTGATTCTGATGTTCTGGATGGGTCGCAAGCTGGTCAACCGCCTCTTTGCTCTGACAGCGCGATTTCATTCGCCCGAGTTGTTTATGCTCACCGTGCTCTGGCTGGTTTTTGCGCTGTCTTTTGTGACCGGCAGTGCCGGCCTTTCCGAGGCAATGGGGGCATTCATCGGCGGTATTCTGGTTTCTGAAACGCTCTACCGTCACGAAGTCGAAGCCGATATCCGCCCTTTCCGCGATGTGTTGCTGGGGCTCTTCTTTGTCTCGATCGGCATGATGCTCGATCTGTCTTATGTGTTTACGCACATACCGATCATCGTCTTCGGCCTGGGGTTGTTGATTAGCGGTAAAAGCGTTGTCACGCTGCTGGTGGCCCGATTGCATCGTGCCCCCTGGCCTGTGACGATTCGAACTGCGGCCCAGCTGGCGATGGCCGGTGAGTTCGGGATCGTGCTACTCACGCTCGCTTTCAGCCATAGCCTGATCAATCAGGAGATCTTTCAGTCCACGCTCGCCGTGATGCTGTTGTCGATGTTCATCGCGCCGTTTCTGATCAATGGCGCAGCAGGGATCGCCGCAAAAATAGAGCGAGATGGGCCAGCCGATGATTCAACCAAGGTTGCGCAACATCTCCCCAATGGCGGGTTGCCGAGCCTGACAGAATTCGATCAGCATGTATTGATTTGCGGTTTTGGTCGAACCGGTCATGTGGTTGCCGAGTTTCTGACGGCCGAAGCGTTACCCTGGGTTGCCATCGACATCAACGCTAACCGGGTGCACCAGGCCGGTCGCGAGTTCGGGCAGGTGATTTTTGGTCGCGCCGAACGGCCGGAAGTGCTCTCTGCCGCAGGCCTGAGTGTGGCGAGACT
>JBDQLO010000072.1:0-5038 GCA_040262735.1 Fluviibacter sp. | reverse complement strand
TGATGTTGGCAGGCGATGGCTTTAAAACAACCTGATACTGGTAGTAGTGCTGGAGGCGGTTTGGGTTTTCGCCGTAGCGACCGTCTTTAGGGCGGCGTGACGGTTGTACGTAAGCCGCGCTCCAGGGCTCCGGGCCGATGGCGCGCAAAAACGTCGCGGTGTGGAAGGTACCGGCTCCGACCTCAATATCGTAGGGCTGCAGCAAGACGCAGCCATGGCGGTTCCAGAATTCCTGCAGACGCAGAATGACGTCCTGAAAGGTCAGCATGTTGTTTTCCGAAGCGAGAGTGGGCACGGCAATCGCACCCGGTTAAAACCACAGGCCCCGATTTTACGGGTTTTTCGCCCGAAGAGCAGCAGAATTGGCGCTGGGAAGAGGCATGCAGCCGGTATCAGGCTGATCGATGCCGGCGGGTGAGCAGACCCCATGACAACAATGTCAGACACAGACCGATCACCGGCCAGTTGCGCCAACGCTGAAAAGGGGTGATTCCTTGCATGCCCTGGACGTTGGCGATCAGCGCGTTGCGCGTAAACGCCGCCATCACTGCCTGCCTTTCGCCGCGCGGGCCAATCACCGCTGTCATCCCCGTATTGGTGGCGCGTAGCATCGGCCGGCCATTTTCGAGCGCGCGGATCTGGGCAATCTGGAGGTGCTGCGGTTGTGCCAGCGAATCGCCAAACCAGGCCGTATTCGAAAGGTTGACCATCAGCGTCGATTGTTTGGTGCGTCGGGCGATTTCGCTTCCAAAAATATCCTCGTAACAGATATTGACGGCCACTTTCTGGTTGCCAAGTTGCATCAGCGGCTGATCGGCATCGCCCGGCGTAAAGTTGGGCAACGGCATCTGAATCAACTTGAGAAACCAGCCGAATCCCGGGGGCGTCGTTTCCCCAAAGGGCACCAGATGTATTTTGCTGTAGATCTGCAGTGGATCAACACCCATAGATACCGCGCTATTGGCAAACCAGGATCGATCACGCGTTGATTCACCGGTTGGAACGCCAAGCAGAATATTGCCGCGTTGTTCCTGGCCAATACGTTGAAGATCCTGAAGAAACTCTGGCGGTGCTTCCGACAGTAATGATGGAATGGCGGTTTCCGGGAGCACGATCAGTGTTGCAGGGTTGTTGCGTGCCAGTTGAAAGTAGGTGAGCAGGGTCTGTACATAAAGCTCGGGTTGCCATTTCATTGTTTGCGGCACGTTACCTTGCAAGAGTGATACCTTGATTGGACCGCCCTCGGGTTTGGTCCACGAGATTTGTTGTAGCCCCACGCCGCCAAGGACGACCAGCAGAATAACAAAGAGGTGTGGATTGAGTGCCGACGACCAATGCCAACGCTGGTCTCGTGCCCGTTGCCAGATTTCAGCAAACAAACCAGCCACCCAGCAGGTGAGGAAGCTGAGACCATATACCCCGAGGATCGGTGCATAGCCGGCCAGTGGGCTCGGCGGTGCTTCAGCATAACCGAGGCTCAGCCAGGGAAACCCCGTGAAGAGATCGCCGCGCAGCATTTCAGGAATTGTCCAGCTGGCGGCAAAAATCAATGGGCTAAACAAGCGGGGTACACGGTTCAGGGTGTCATGTGTTTGATGTAACGCGCCATGGGCACCATGCATCAGCCGAAATAAAGCGGTAGCGAGCATTGGATACAGCGCCAGATACCCTGCAAACAGGATTGTCGCTAACAGTGCCAGCGCGGCAGGCATGCCGCCAATATCGTGCATGCTGACGTAGACCCAGGAAACTCCCCCGAGGAATTGACCCAGACCAAAACAAAATCCAATGCCGAACGCGCGCCTTAATGAACCCGGATGTCGTAGCAGAAGATACAAACCCATCCAGCAGATAATTGCCAACGGCCATAACGAGAAGGGGGCGAAGGCGCCAACGCCCAACAATCCCCAGCCAAAGGCCTGGACATGGACTGACATCTGACGAAAGTCGGGCTTCCAGCGCATCAGAGCGCGCCACCCACAGTGGATTCGTTATCGGTTTGATGCCGCAAATCTTCCACCATCAGCGTATACAGACGTCGGTTATCGGCGCGAACCACTCGGAAAAGCAGGCCGTTGAGCTCGATGCTTTCATTGCGGCGCGGCACGCGACCCAGGTAGTGCACGATCTGGCCGCCCATCGTATGTGCCGTTTGCTCATCAAAATTGCAATCAAAAGCGGTATTGAAAGGCGCGACAGGCATGTGTGCCTTGACGCGATAACGACCACTGGCATCCAGTTGGATGTCGGCATCGCTTTGCGCCTGATCGTGCTCGTCTTCAATTTCACCGACAATTTCTTCCAGGACATCTTCAATGGTGACCATCCCTGCCAGCGCGCCAAACTCGTCGATCACCAGCGCCATGTGCGTATGACTGATGCGGAATTCACGCAGCAGGACGTTCAAGGGCTTGGATTCGGGAATAAACATGGCCGGCCGCAGCCAGTCTTCCAAACGGAAATTGCTATTGCCGATAGAGCGCAATAGATCTTTAGCCAGAACGATGCCACGAACGTCATCTTCATCTTCGCCGATCACCGGCAATCGCGAGTGTCCGGAATCGATGACCTTACGAATGGTTTGCGCCAGGGGTTGGCCCGCCGATATCGTATGCATTTGCTGCCGTGGCACCATGATGTCGCTCACGGTCATTTCCGACACCGTGATCGCCCCCTCAATGATGGCCAGCGCTTCGGCGTCGACAAGATTGCGCTCGTGTGCACTATGCAGGAGCTGTAATAACTCACTGCGATCATCCGGCTCACGCAGAAGCATCGCCGAGAGTCGGTCGATCAGAAGATTCAGCTTGTTACCCGGAGTGGCCCGGGCGGGCGTAGAGGAAGGATCCATTCTTACTTAAGCATACGGGTCGGCAAAGCCCAGATCAGCCATTATTTGCGTTTCGAGCGACTCCATCTCTTTGGCGTCGCGATTGTTGAGATGGTCGTGTCCCATCAGATGGAGCATGCCATGGACAACGAGGTGCGCCATGTGTGCCGTGAAAGTTTTGCCCTGTTCCTGCGCTTCTTTAATGATCACACTAGGACAAAAAACGACATCGCCGATCAGGGGCTTGTCTTCATAAGGAAAAGACAGCACGTTGGTTGGTTTGTTTTTATGGCGGTAGGTATCGTTGAGGTGCTGACTTTCTTCTTCGTCGACGAAGCGCATCGTCACCGTTGCCGCATCAGCACAGACAGCCTTGGCCCACTTACGCAGCAATTTTCGATCCGGAATCTGCTTGCGCAGCGCGTCGGCACACACCAGTTGCACAGTGAGATCGAGGCGCCCGGCCGGCTTGGTGTCTGATGAGATCATGATGTTAGGAGCTTACCGCTTATCCGGTGACTGCGCTTGATGTGCTTCGTACGCAGCCACAATGCGCGCCACGAGCGGGTGACGCACCACATCTTCCTTACCGAAGTACGTGACACCAATGCCGCGCACGTCCTGAAGAATGCGGGTGGCTTCAACGAGACCGCTCATCTGCCCGCGGGCTAAATCGACTTGCGATGGATCGCCTGTGATCACCGCCTTGGCACCGATACCAATTCGGGTCAGAAACATTTTCATCTGTTCCGGCGAGGTGTTCTGCGCCTCATCCAGAATGATAAAGGCATTGTTTAATGTGCGGCCGCGCATAAAGGCAAGCGGTGCCACTTCCAGCACCCCCTTCTCGAACAGCTTGGTGACCTTTTCGAAGCCCATCAGATCGTAGAGCGCGTCGTAAAGCGGGCGAAGGTAAGGGTCGACCTTCTGCGACAAATCACCGGGCAAGAAACCCAGGCGTTCGCCTGCCTCCACGGCAGGGCGTGTCAGGATGATCCGTTGTACATGTTCGCGCTCGAACGCATCTACCGCGCAGGCTACCGCCAGAAAAGTTTTACCGGTACCGGCCGGGCCGATGCCAAAGGTAATGTCGTGCGCCTGGATATTCTTGAGGTAGTCCACTTGACGTGGCGTGCGGCCATGCAGATCCGGGCGCTTGGTGAGCAGCACCGGGCAATCGGCGACGCCCAGATCGGTATCATTCCGTGCCGGAACGGCCTTGAGCATTTGCTTTGGATCCTGGCGCAGTTCGATGAGCCCCAGCTGGATGTCATCGACACTGAGCACATCCTTATTGGTGCCAGCCAGTTCGTAGAAAAAGCGCAGCGCCCTCGCGGCGCGCTCTCGGCTCGCCCCCGTGCCCTGAATCTTGAAGTGTGCGCTACGGCGTGCCAGCGTTACATCAAAACATTGTTCGATCTGGCGCAGATTTTCATCCAGTGGGCCGCATAGACTTGCCAGCTGACGGTTATCCACGGGTTCTAGTGAAAATTCCAGGGTGCGCGCACTCATTTTTAAAAAACCTAATCTTTGACAACAATGTCGCCACGCAGCGAGTGCGGTAGCGAGGCGGTAATGCGTACGTCGACAAACTGATGGATCAAGCGCGGATTCCCCGCAAAATTCACAATACGGTTGTTATCCGTCCGTCCGGCTAGTTCATTCGCATCTTTACGCGACAAACTTTCGACCAGCACACGCTGCACTGAACCGACCATACTCTGGCTGATCGCCTGCGCCTGTTCTTCGATACGTGCTTGCAGGCGCATTAGCCGCTCGATCTTTAATTCATGCGGCGTGTCGTCACTCAGCTCAGCTGCGGGTGTACCCGGACGACTGCTATACACAAAGCTGAACGAGTTGTCGAAGCCCACCTCATCGATGAGCGCCATAGTCTTCTCGAAATCTTCGGCGGTTTCGCCGGGGAAGCCGACGATGAAATCTGACGACAATGACAGATCCGGCCGTGCCGCGCGGAGTTTGCGGATCACCGACTTGTATTCGAGCGCGGTATAACCACGCTTCATCGCCATGAGCACACGATCCGAGCCTGCCTGGACTGGCAGGTGCAGGTGCGATACCAGCTTGGGCACATGGGCGTACATATCAATGAGCTTTTGCGTCATTTCGCGTGGATGCGAAGTCGTATAACGGATGCGTTCGATCTCGGGCATCTCGGCGATGGTTTCGATCAGATCCGCTAAATCG
>JBDQLO010000071.1:0-5116 GCA_040262735.1 Fluviibacter sp. | reverse complement strand
CAGTACGGGGGTATCAAAGCCGATAGGATTTTCAAACAGAATGGCCGGACCGCCCTGGCGCAGGACGCGATCGCAGATCTCCGTGATCTCCAGATGCGGACTCACGGGTGTACTGACGCGTTTGAGCTCACCCATCTTTTCGAGTTGGGCAATAAAGTCGCGAAGGTCGTGATAGTTCATAACGGCGTCTTAGAAAAGTTTGTCGAGCACGATGCCGCCAAAGATGGCAGCGCCGAACCAGTTGTTATGCATAAACGCAGCAAAGCAACGCGTCGTGTCGCGGTCCTTGATGAGTTGGTAGTGATACAGCGCAATGGCTGCGGCCGTCACGAGCCCTAGCCAGTAAAAGCTGCCCAGCGCCATAGTGAATCCAACAGCCGCCAGAATCGCCAGTGTTAATCCATAGCAGAGCATCACAGCGGCGACATCATAGTGGCCAAAAGTGATCGCCGACGTCTTAATCCCAATCTTCAAATCGTCGGGTCGATCCACCATCGCATATTCAGTGTCGTAGGCAATCGCCCAGAAAATATTAGCTAGCAGCATCCACCAGGCAACCGTTGGCACCGTGCCTAAGATGGCGGCAAAGCCCATGGGAATGCCAAAGCCGAAGGCAATGCCTAGGTAACCCTGCGGAATGGCCAGAAACCGTTTGGTGAACGGATAGCTCACTGCCAAAAAGACGGCGACTACGGCGAGCAATTCCAGGAGCGGCGTAACGATCGGCAACACGGTTACCGCAGAGAGCGTTACGAGAATCACAAACACCGTGATCGCCTCGCGCACGCTTACCCAGCCGACCACCAGCGGGCGGTCTTTGGTACGTGCGACATGTCCGTCAAATTTACGGTCGGCCAGGTCGTTCACCACGCAACCGGCCGAGCGCATGAAGAAGGTGCCCAGAATAAAAATCACCAGCACGTTGATAGGAGGTGCGCCGTCTGCAGCAAGCCACAGCGCCCACAGGGTCGGCCAGAGCAATAGCAGCGTGCCGATCGGGCGATGCGCCCGCATCAGCCGCAGGTAGCACACCCACTTTGGTGGAATGGCGTTTGATGCAGTATCAGAATGGTGGCGTGTGGCAGTCATGCCGCCATTTTACTGGCCGTTTATTGATCCGGAACGAACTTCAACACATTCCCGTTGATACAGTAGCGTTTGCCGGTCGGCGCTGGGCCGTCATCAAAGACATGCCCCAAGTGGATACCCGAACTGGCACTCCGCACCTCAACACGGCGCATGCCATGGGTGTTGTCCTCATGCAGGGTGATCGAACCGGGAACAGGGTTGAAAAAGCTTGGCCAGCCCGTGCCGCTATTGTACTTGGTGTCGCTACGGAACAGGGGCGCGCCGGTAATCGGGTCAACAAACGTACCGGGTCGTTTTTCGTCAAGGTGCGAGCCGGTTCCCGGATATTCGGTGCCCTGCTCAAAGGCAATCTTTCGTTGTTCCGGCGTCAACAGCTGAAACCCAAGCCAGTGCCAGAAACGTTTCTGGTCACCGTTGTAGCCGGTGTAACGCGATACTTCTTTGCCCTTTTCAAAGAGCACAATGGTTGGTGTGGCAAATAGTGCTTTTTCAAGCGTCCAGCCAGACGGGGGGTTGGTGTTGAAAGTCTGCACTACCGGAATGTCGGATTGCCACTGCGCCAGAACTTCTTTCTGGAACTGTTTACAGTACGCGCAATCGCTGGCCTCAAAGACCACCAGCTGCCGCGCAAAGCGGAGTGCCTTGCCATCGAGGGGCTTGTTCGAGATCGCTGCGGTACCCGAAGCTGCCTGAGTCATAGCGCTGGGTGATGGATTCGGATAAACAACCCCCGTACCCCCGAGCCCACAATAACCGTTCGGGTTCTTCACCAGATAATCCTGATGATAGTCTTCGGCAGTGTAATAGGCCGTCAGGGGCGCAATCTCGGTGGTGATCTGGCCTTTGCCTGCGGCTCTGAGCGCCTGCTGATAAATCGCCCGTGTCTGCTCTGCCGTACTTAGCTGCGCATCACTCTGGGTGTAGATAGCACTCCGGTAATTGGTCCCGATGTCATTACCTTGTCGGTCGCCTTGCGTGGGGTCGTGGCTTTCCCAGAATTGCGCCAGCACCTGCGTCAGTGTGACTTTTTTCGGGTCAAAGGTCACCTTCACGACCTCGGCATGATTGCGCCCCGTTGCGCGGCCAAACTTGAGTGCGCGTTCATGGGCGAGCACCGCCTCATAATCGCCCGCGATATCGCCGTTGGCGTAACCGCTCTCTACATCCAGCACGCCGGGAAGTTGCGACATGCGTCGTTCGGCACCCCAGAAACAGCCCATGCCCAAAACGATGGACTCGCTACCGGCAGGATTCTTCAAGACGATGGAGTTCCGCGGGGTCTGTGGGTCTGACATTTTTTTAATCTCCGGGGTGCAGCCAAACAGAAATGCTATCGACAGTAAGCAAAATAGGGACAACCAGTGAACTGGGCGGCGCGACATCACGGCTGACTCAATACTTCAGCTGAATCTTGATCAGCTGGTCACGGTTGAACTCAAATGAACAGACGTCAAATCCTGGTTTGCCAAAAACCTGGGGGTTGTTGGATAACCCATACCCCTCCGTCGGGATCATCCCGAACCGTTTGTTGAGCTGTGCGTTGTTATCTTCATCCTGATAAGCGATCACCGCATAGCGACCGGGGGGAAGATCTTTAAAGCGAAGCGTGGTGCTGCCGGGAGTTGCCGGCGCGCTTTCCACGACAAGCGCCCGACCATCCTTGGGGAAACCATCAGGGCCGTTGTAGAGCGCAGCACGCACCTGACCCTGATAATCGCGCACACCATCCACAACAACCTCCAGGGTAGCGCCTGCAGCTAATGTAGTATACAAGTGCAGACAACTTGCGATGGCAAGGCACTTTGATGTGTCGACAAACCAGGCAGCAGCCTTGGTTTTTTTCTTACGCTTCGGGCAGTCTTTGCACCGAGGCTTGCTTTCGCAACACTTCTTGGCCATGTTTGTCTCCGCCAGACAAATAATGCTAGAGCATTCGGTATTGATACGATGCACTTCTAAAAGTGTTGCGTCAATAGCCTGTGATCAACGATAACCCGCCCGATCCATCAGGCGGGTCGCAGCGCCCTGGAGTTCGCCAGCCTTGGAAACATTGATGATATCCATCTTGAACGGACCCCAGTGCCGGATGATGGAGTCGGCTTTGACTTTGGGGTTGACCGGGTACTCAAAGTCCTCATAGGTATAAATCCCCTGGGCTGTATCGCCGGAGAGCCACTCCATGAGTTTTTGCGCGCCGGCTGCGTTGGGGGCGTGCTTCGTCACCCCGGCGCCGGAGATGTTGACGTGGACGCCGCGTTCTTTCTGGTTGGCCCAGAATAAACTCACCGGTAAATTGGGATTTTTGTCCAGTTCGCGTGCCAGATAATAGGTGTTGACGATGCCGACATCGCATTGGCCAGCGCCGACGGCACGAATAAGAGCCGTATCATCGGAGAAGACATCCGTGGCCAGATTCGCCACCCAGCCGCGCACCACTTCTTCGGTTTTCTGTTCGCCCAGTGTAGCGATCATCGTGGCGACCAGCGATTGGTTATAGACCTTCTTTGAAGTGCGCAGACAGAGTTTGCCTTTCCATTCGGGCTCGGCCAGCGCTTCGTAAGTGGAAAGTTTGGCGGGGTTCACAAACTTCCGGTTATAAATAATCGTTCTTGCGCGAACGGATAAGCCGTACCACTCACCCTTGGGATCACGTAGGTTGGTTGGGACGTTGGTATTCAGTGTCGGGGAGTTCACTGGCCGCAGCAATCCCATTCGGCTGGCGTGCCAGAGGTTTCCCGCATCGGTGGTGATCAGCAAATCGGCCGGAGAGTTCTTGCCTTCGGCTTTGAGCCGTTCCAGCAGAGGGCCCTCCTTATCGGTCAGCGCCCGGATTTCAATGCTGGTTTCTTTGGTATACGCATCGAACAGGGGTTTGATCAGTTGCTCATTGCGCGCAGAGTAGACCGTGATGGTTTCTGCTAGAGCGGGGGTGGCGGTCAGCGCCATCCCCAGGCCAAGCCCGAAGGCAGTCAATTGACGCATGAACTTGGCTGGAAAACAGGATGATTTCATGGGGAGATCCTCGAAATTGCCTGATGGTGAAAGCCGATCACATTCTAGACGGAATGATTTATATTGACAATCATTCTCAACAATGGATAATGAGCGCATAGCACAACTAGAAACCCATGACGGGCTCACCCCACCGCACATGTACATCTGTATTTGTAACGCTGTTACCGAAAAGCAGATTCACCAGGCCATTGATGACGGTGCGCTGACGGTTGACGATCTGCATCGTCTGCTGGCGGTGGGCAGCCAGTGTGGCAGCTGCAAGGATTGTGCGCGCCAGTGTCTGCAAGAAAAAACGGCAGTCACCCTTGGGACATTGCCGTTTGCACTAGCAAGTTAAAAGCCTTGGTTATTCGCCAGTTTCACCAATTTGGCTTTGCAGATAATTCGGCAGAGTGATTGCAGCAATGAGTGAGTGCTGTGTTTCCAGCCAATCGATGGCTTCCTCACAGGCTTCCAGCAGCTCTTCCACTAGCTCACGACTCACGAAATCCTGCTCGGCCTCGCACAGGGTAATCGCTTCGACCAGCAGCGGTCTTTGAATGGTTTTTTCATACCGCAGATCGCAGGCGAGACACTCCGCTGGGTTTTCACCGATGTGCAGTTTGCCGAGGTGCTGTAGGTTCGGTAGCCCCTCCAGGAAGAGCACACGCGCAATCAATTCATCTGCTTCCTTCATCACTCGAATCGACTGCTTGTAGCGGTATTCATTCAATTGCTCAAAGCCCCAGTTGCCGAACATGCGCGCGTGCAGGAAGTACTGATTGATCGCCGTCAGCTCACTGGTCAGAACCATGTTTAACATCTGGATGATGTGCTTATTCCCTTTCATGATGCTAATCCTCAGGCTGCGTCCGCTGGCTCGCTACCCATCTGGCTTTGCAGATAGTTTTGAAGGCCAGTGAGCTCTATCAGGCGAATTTGCTTTTCGAGGTAGTAAGCGTGATCGGTTTCAGTATCATCCAGTTGAATGCGTAGCATGTCGCGAGTGACATAATCCTGAGCGGCCTCACAT
>JBDQLO010000070.1:0-5139 GCA_040262735.1 Fluviibacter sp. | reverse complement strand
TCATCAGTCGTGATACATCGTAACCGGCGACGTTTTTCATCACCTGGCCACCAAACTTGAG
The DNA here is from genome assembly GCA_040262735.1 of Fluviibacter sp. Taxonomy (GTDB): domain Bacteria; phylum Pseudomonadota; class Gammaproteobacteria; order Burkholderiales; family Rhodocyclaceae; genus Fluviibacter. Next base: position 5,078 of record JBDQLO010000070.1, on the reverse strand, counting down.
CACATCTCCCTTGCCATCGATCACGTGCATGCCCAGTACGAAGTCACGAACACCACCGACGAACGGACGACCAGGGCCGGATAATGCAGTTGCAATGGCTCCCCCCAGGGTGGACTCGGGCGCATATCGGGGTGGTTCAAATGCCAGCATTTGCCCATGTTCGGCCAGCGTCGCTTCAATCTCAGCCAGAGTCGATCCAGCGCGCGCGGTCAACACCAGCTCCGCAGGATCGTAATCAACAATACCGCTGTGCCCCGTTGTTGCCAATATGCGCTGTGCAACCACGGGGTTACCGTACCATCGTTTGCTACCGGCACCTTCAATCGTCAACGGTGATTTCGTAGCGGCCGCATCGCGGATTTGCGCAATAAACTCGTTGGTTAGGTCAGCCATAAATACTCTTCAAATTTAGAAGCGCGGTAAATCGGCATGCGGCATCTGACCACGGTGCACATGCATACGGCCGTATTCGGCACACCGGTGCAGTGTGGGGATTGCCTTATCCGGATTGAGCAGCTTGGCCGGGTCAAAAGATTCCTTAACGCCAAAGAATGCGTCACGCTCTTTTTCATTGAACTGGACGCACATGGTGTTGATCTTCTCGATGCCCACACCATGCTCACCTGTTACGGTGCCACCCAGTGCGACGCAGGCTTCCAGAATTTCGTTGCCAAAATGTTCGGCACGATGCCACTGATCCTCGTCTGAGCCATCGAACAGTATGAGCGGATGCATATTGCCGTCACCAGCGTGAAAGACGTTCATACAGCGAAGGCCGTAGCGACCTTCCATCTCTTTGATGTGATTCAGCAGTGTGGCGATGTGCTTTTTCGGGATGGTGCCATCCATGCAGTAGTAGTCTGGCGAGATGCGGCCAGCCGCCGGGAAGGCATTCTTACGGCCACTCCAGAATTTCATGCGCTCGGCTTCGCTCTCCGACACCTGAATACGAATCGCACCAGACTGACGCAATACGCTGCTCATGCGCGCAATTTCTTCTTCAACTTCTTCGGGTGTACCGTCAGATTCACACAGCAGAATCGCTTCGGCGTTGAGGTCATAACCAGCTTGTACGAACTCTTCGACCGCGCGCGTTGCCGGCTTGTCCATCATTTCCAGCCCAGCCGGTATTAAACCGGCAGCAATCACATCGGCCACAGCATTGCCTGCTTTGGTCATGTCGTCGAAACTTGCCATGATCACACGCGCTACCGGCGGCTTAGGAATCAAACGCACGGTGACTTCCGTCACAACCGCCAGCATCCCTTCACTACCAATCATCACGCCCAGCAGATCCAGCCCTGGTGCATCGAGCCCTTCAGTCCCAAATTCGACGATCTGGCCATCCATGAGTACGGCTCGAACCCGGATCACATTATTCACCGTGAGGCCATACTTGAGACAATGCACACCACCGGAGTTTTCGGCGACATTGCCACCAATCGAGCAAGCAATCTGACTCGATGGATCCGGCGCGTAATACAAATCATAAGGGGCAGCGGCCTCGGAAATCGCCAGATTGCGGACCCCGGGTTGCAACCGCGCGCGACGGCTGAGCGGGTTTATATCGAGAATCTTGTTGAGCTTGGCGGTCGAGAGCACGATACCTTCGGCTATGGGCATCGCACCACCCGAGAGCCCGGTACCTGCACCACGCGGAACGACCGGAACGCCTAATTCATAGCATGCCTTAAGAACTGCCTGCACTTGAGCCTCGGTCTCGGGCAATGCAACGGCCACGGGGAGTGTACGGTAGGCCGCAAGGCCATCGCATTCATAAGGGGCGGTATCCTCCTTCTGCCACAGCAGATTTGCCGTGGGCAGCACTGGTGCAAGCGCTGCGATCAGACGCTGATGTTCTGGGCTCATAGTTTTACCAACCGCATCGGATCCTGAAATTTTTGACCATTCATGACGCCCCTTTGTGGTCATCTGTTAAACAAAATTGGTCGTTGCCTAGCTTGCCAACTAACTCAGACTACTATAAGAATGCTCAACAAATGATTACGTGAAAGATTTTTTTGGGGCGCATGAATATTACTCACGTGGCTGCTGCACCACAGCACTCTGCTTCCCAACATCAAGGGCGTTAACCGGTGTTTCTCAGTGCCGCTGATATGCCATTGATGCTCAGATGAATGCCGCGCTGCACCTTTTCTCCGGCATGACCCAATCGATAACGCCGAATCAGTTCCAGTTGCAGGTGGTGCAACGGGTCGATATAAGGGAAACGGTGCCGGATCGAACGTGCCAAACCGGGGTTTGTTGCTAGGCGATGCCGGTCGCCGGTGATCTGGTTGATTGCATCCACCGTCCGGTGCCACTCGGTTTCGATGGCGCCGTAAATGCGTTGACGCAAGCGCTTGTCTGCAACCAATTCCGCGTAACGAAAACCCAGCGCCAAGTCACTCTTGGCCAAAACCATGTCCATGTTGGAAAGCAAGGTCCGAAAGAACGGCCACTCACGGTACATCCGTTGCAATACGGCCAGCCGCGATTTGCGGCTTGTCGCAGCGCCGTCCGCCAGATAGGCAACCACCGCCGAGCCAAACCCGAACCAACCCGGCAACGTCAAACGACATTGCCCCCAGCTAAAACTCCAGGGAATTGCCCGTAAATCGTCGATCTTTTGCAAGGCTTTACGCGAAGCCGGTCGCGAGCCAATGTTCAGTTGAGCCAGCTCTTGTATCGGCGTTGCCGCAAAAAAATACTCGGTAAATCCCGGCGTCTCATAAACCAAGGATCGATAGGCCTGGGTGCTGGCCGCCGACAAAGTATCGGCAACGTCCAGAAACGACTTGGGAGCTGGCTTCGTCGGCTTCAGCAAAGTTGCCTCAAGAGTCGCTGCGACGAGGGTCTCGAGGTTACGCCGGCCAATTTCAGGATTGGCATATTTGGAAGCGATCACCTCCCCCTGCTCAGTCAGGCGGATCTGGCCGCGCACCGTACCGGGTGGTTGCGCCAGAATGGCTTCATAACTCGGCCCACCCCCTCTGCCAACCGTGCCGCCGCGCCCGTGAAACATGCGTAGTTGAATGTCATGCTTATTGGCGAGCTGCTCGAAAAGATCGACCAGAGCAATCTCGGCCCGGTAGAGCTCCCAGTTGCTTGTGAAGATGCCGCCATCTTTATTGCTGTCGCTGTAACCCAGCATGATGTCCTGCTCGCCGCCTGAACGACGAATCATTGCAGCGACGCCATCGAGCGCGTAAAAGTTACGCATAATCGCCGCCGCATGACGCAGATCATCAATCGTTTCAAAGAGCGGCACGACGATGAGGTCAACCTGGGCGCCGCGCGCTAAGGTGCCCCGCATGAGACCGACTTCTTTAAGTAGCAACAATACTTCTAGCAGGTCGCTTACCGTTTCTGTATGACTGATAATGTAGTGACGAATCGCCATACGACCATAACGCTGGAGGACGGCACGAGCCATTTCAAAAATTGCGAGTTCATCCCGTGCGTGATCGGAATATGCCACCACCGGAATGCGCAGCGGACGCACGTCATTTAGGGCACCTAGAAGCACCTCCTGGCGAACGACTTCGCTCATGGCGCTGTAATCACCGCAAATCCCTGCCACTGCCAAAAGTTCGGCGACGACCGCTTCGTGCTTATCCGAACTTTGGCGCAAATCCACGGTGGCCAGATGAAAGCCAAAGACATCCACCGCACGAATCAATGGGTGCAGTCTCTGTAACGCTAATGTTTCGGCGCCCTGCGTCTTCAGACAGGTTTCAATTGCAACAAGGTCTGCCTTCAGGGCTTCGGCTGATTCGTATGCAGCTCCATGGCCCCCTGCTCCGGGCATCGTACTTTGCAGACGTGCAAGAATATGGTTCAAGGCCAATCGATACAACTCATCACGACGATGCTCGCTTTTATCCTGCGCTGCTTCTGCCAGAGCGCGAACCTCTGCCGTAAACTCGGTCATCATCGATGATTGCGAGAGTTCGCGTCCCAGTTCGCGCACCTCATGCAAATAGTGGTGGAGCACGACGTCACACTGGCGACGTGTCGCATAATCGAGCGTTTGGGCAGTAACATTGGGGTTGCCGTCTCGGTCCCCGCCGATCCACTGACCCATCCGGAAAAAGCTGGCAACCTGCTTGCCCGGCAGATATGTTTCTATTGCGGCATACATGCGGGGAATTTCAGACAAAAATGTCGTCTCGTAATAACTCAGCGCATTTTCGATTTCATCGATGACCGACAGCTTGCTAAAACGCAATAGCCGGGTCTGCCAGAGCTGCGTCACGCGGGCGTGGATCTGCTGTTCGTTTGCACCAAGGCGACGTTCGAGTAATGCATTGCGACGCTTAACCGAACCGGTCACTTCACGAATCGCGTCCCGTTCAGTGAGTAGCTGCGCCACATCGCGTTCGGCGTCGAGAATACTCTTGCGCTGCACCTCGGTCGGATGCGCGGTTAGCACCGGTGATACATAGGCGTTGGCCAGCGTCTGAGCAATGATCCGAGGCGTCATGCCGTGTTCGTGCAAACGTGCCATGGCCGCATCAATACTTCCCACCTGCAAACGTCCCGCCCGTTCGTAGACAGCACGGCGGCGGATGTAATGTCGATCTTCGGCCAGGTTGGCCAGGTGGCTAAAGTAAGTAAATGCACGGATCACTCGGACCGACTTTTCATCACTCAATTTTTTGAGCAGATTTTTGAGTTGCTTGTCAGCTGCTTGATCGGCATCCCGGCGAAAAGCCACAGACAACTTGCGGATGGTTTCAACAAGTTCGTAGGTTTCGTCACCTTCCTGGGTGCGAATCACGTCACCGAGAATCCGGCCGAGAAGCCGAATATCATCGATCAAGGGTTTTTCAGCATCGAGCTTCTGGCGGCGCACTTCCATGGTTTGATCCTCAATGGGGGATAAAGTGCACCCTCAGGCTGGTAACATTTTATCTACCAAAAATTATAGGCAACCGTCGTGCCAACTAGGTGAAACCTTTTACGCGCACCGTGAGGATTATTCAGATAGCTGCTGCATCTCGGTGGTAAACCATTCGATAAAGGCAGCGCACTCCCAGCGATCCGAAACACCCGGCTTCCAGCACAAATAGTGA
>JBDQLO010000069.1:0-5297 GCA_040262735.1 Fluviibacter sp. | reverse complement strand
GTATTACCGCCGCTCTCCTGGGTATTGTTCTGCTGCGTTGTTGCCGCCCTGGGCTTCTGGGAGTGGCTGGGTATGACGGCCACGCCCTACATCACGCGGGTCCCACGTATGCTGGTTTCCGCCTTACTCGGCCTCGGCCTGGCCGGTGTGATGCTGTTTGCGCCTGTTGTCTGGATGGCCTGGTTGACGGGTCTTTCCCTTCTGCTCGGCGCAGCCTTCTGGCTGTTGCTGGTGCCGTTCTGGCTCATGCGCCATTGGCGGTTACACCACCCGGTGTTGCACATCATCACCGGCCTGGTGTTGATCGTGCCCGCCTGGACGGCGCTGGTGTCACTGAAACCAGTGGCACCCGAACCCTGGTTGTTACTCGCGGTCATGGCGGTGCCCTGGATCGCCGATATCGGTGCGTTTTTTACGGGCCGCCAATTCGGTAAGCGCAAACTGGCGCCATCGATTAGTCCAGGCAAAACCTGGGAGGGCGTCGCCGGTGCCGCCGTAGGTATGCTGGTCTATGGACTAGTGCTGCATCAAGTTGGCGGTATCTTTACCTTATTATCGATTCCTGTATTGCTGCTGTTGCTGGCGCTTTCCATCACCGGCGATCTGTTCGAGTCGTTGATGAAACGCCAGGCAGGTATCAAGGATAGTTCGAACCTGCTTCCTGGCCATGGTGGCATTCTCGATCGTATCGATAGCCAGCTTTCCGTGCTGCCGGTTGCGTTGTTGCTGATCATCATCGCTACGGGTCGCTGACGCTTTTATGCAGTCGATTGCCGTCCTCGGTTCCACCGGATCCATCGGACAGAACACGCTCGACGTGATTGCCCGTCATCCGGATCGCTACCGGGTGTTTGCCCTCGCGGCCCAGCGCCGCATTGACCTTCTTGAACAGCAGATCGTGCAGTGCCGTCCGGAAGTTGCCGTGGTGGTCGATCCGGATGCCGCCGAATCGCTGCGTCATCGGTTAAAGACACGCGATGTTCATACGACGATCCTGTCAGGACGCGATGCCATTGTCGATCTTGTGCGTCGGCCGGAAGTCGATACCGTGATGGCAGCCATCGTCGGGGCGGCCGGCTTGCCTTCCGCGATGGCCGCGGCCGAGGCCGGCAAACGGCTGCTGTTGGCAAACAAAGAAGCACTGGTGATGGCCGGCGATCTCTTCATGAATGCCGTGCGTCAGTCGGGTGCCATCCTGTTACCCATTGATAGCGAACACAATGCGATTTTCCAGTCGTTGCCGGCCAACTATCAACGCAATCCCGAACGTCATGGTGTGGCGCACGTTACGCTGACGGCCTCCGGGGGGCCTTTCCGTGGTTTTGACCGTCACAGGTTGGCGAGCGTGACGCCGGCGCAAGCAGTCAATCATCCCAAATGGTCCATGGGCCCCAAAATCTCGGTCGATTCTGCAACCCTCATGAATAAGGGTCTGGAAGTGATCGAAGCGCACTATTTTTTTGGTGTCGGTGCCGAACAGATCAAGGTGGTGGTGCATCCGCAGAGTACGATTCATTCGCTGGTGCAGTATTCAGACGGATCGGTGATCGCTGAGTTAGGTGCGCCCGATATGCGGACACCGATCGCTCATGCGCTGGCCTGGCCCGAACGCATCGAGTCGGGCGTTGAATGGCTAGACCTGGTCGCTTGTGGCCGTTTCGACTTCATGGCGCCGGATCTGGATGCCTTCCCGTGCTTGCGACTTGCCTTTAGAGCATTGGCGCAGGGCGGGCGGGCGCCGGCTGTGCTGAATGCCGCCAATGAGGTTGCCGTCGCAGCATTCCTGGCGGGCCATATTGGTTTTATGCAGATTCCGGAAATTATCGAAGCCACCCTCGATGCTATCGACCATTTTCCGATTCACAATCTGGAGGCGGTGCTCGAGGCGGATAGGGTTGCGCGCATCTATGCTGAATCTCGTGTGGCCTTGCTGTCATGACGATCCTGACCTCATTGCTTGCTTTTATCGTGGCCATCGGCCTGCTCGTGACGGTGCACGAACTTGGCCACTACCTGGTCATGCGCTGGTGTGGTGTGCGTGTGCTGCGCTTTGCTTTTGGTTTTGGAAAGGTACTGTGGTCCCGCCATGATCGAACAGGCACCGAGTGGGCGCTCTGCTTGTGGCCCCTAGGTGGCTATGTCAAACCGCTCGACACCCGGGATGAAGCGGGCGTCAGCCCTGCCGATCGCGCTGTTGCCTTTGATACACAATCGGTCGGCAAACGCATCGCCATGGTCGCAGCTGGTCCGATCGCCAATTTCTTGTTGGCCATTCTGTTGTACTGGATCGTTTTTCTCAACGGACTCGTGGAGTGGCGGCCGATTCTGGCCGACCCGCCCGCCGATACACCGGCGGCCATGGCCGGTGTGACGTCCGGAGATCTGGTCGTACGGGTGGATGGAGAACCGGTCGCAACGTGGGCGGCGTTTCAGTGGCAGCTGCTGCAGGCGCTTGGCCATGAACATGAAATCAGCATTGCCGTTGCGCCAACGCGGTTGGGCCATCGGGAGCCGGGTGCACCGGAGCGCGGCCTGTTGCTTTCGTTGCCTACGGGCGAACGCCTCGGTCCCGAGCTATTGCCCGCGCTTGGTCTGCGTCTGGCGACGCCCGATTTCCAGCCGGTGGTCGGTGTGGTGCAACCGGATAGTGCAGCGCTGGCCAGTGGTTTTGAGGCGGGAGACCGTATCGAACGCATTAATGGCGTTCCTGTCAGCCATTGGTCGGAAGTGGTCCATGCAATTCGGGCCCATCCGGATCAGCCGATGGCTGTACAGATTTCCCGCAACGGGCAAATGCAGAACATGATGCTCACGCCGCGTGCGGTCGACGAGCCGGTCAGGCGCAACGGGCAGACATCGCAAGACGCTGGGCGCGAGCGCATCGGCAAGGCCGGTCTTGGCCCGGTTCAGGATGGCGCAATCCTCGATGCCTATCGCATCCGTCAGGATCTGGGCCCCTTCGAGGCGCTGAGTGCCGCAGCCTTTGAAACCTACGACAAGAGCCGATTTACCCTGGTCATGCTGGGGCAAATGCTCACGGGTAAAGCATCGCTCGAGAACCTCTCAGGGCCGGTGACCATTGCCACTGCCGCCGGGCAAACGGCGCGCATCGGCCCAGAGGCCTTTTTACGCTTCCTGGCGATCGTCAGTCTTTCACTTGCAGTGATCAATCTGTTGCCCCTGCCGCTCCTTGATGGGGGGCACTTGATGTATTATCTGATCGAGATTCTGACGGGAAAACCTGTATCTGCAGAGCGTCAGGCGTTTTTTCAGCGTTTTGGCGTGGTTTTACTCGGTTTTCTGATGTTTATCGCGCTTTTTAATGATTTACAGCGACTTTTTAACTGGTAAACGGATGTCTAGGAAGCCCACGCCCCGCATCGGACTCCGTGCCTTCCAGCGCCGGATGCTGCCCGGTTTGATCTGGGCGGTAACGCTGGTTGCCGCCGTGCCTGCCGTGGCGCAGCAACATGAAAGCGCCCTATTTCGCCCCTTCGTTGTTCGGGATATCCGGGTCGAGGGGCTGCAACGGACCGAGCCCGGAACGGTATTTACCTATTTGCCGATCAAAGTAGGTGAAACGGTCGATAGCGAGAAGGTCTCCGAGTCGATTCGTGCGCTCTACGCCACGGGTTTCTTCAAGGATGTCCGGATCGAGGCCGAAGCGAACGTTCTGATTGTGAGCGTGGTGGAGCGGCCAGCGATTGCATCAATCACTTTCGAGGGGATGAAGGAGTTCGAGAAGGATCTCGTGCTCAAGTCTTTAAAGGAAGTCGGTCTGGCCGACTCGCGTATTTTTGACCGATCGGTACTCGAACGCGCCGAGCAAGAGTTAAAGCGGCAATACCTCTCCCGCGGCAAGTATGCGGTCCAGATCACAACCACCGTCACACCGCTCGAGCGCAACCGCGTCGGCATCAATTTCAATATTGTCGAAGGCGACACGGCCAAGATCCGCGAGATCAATATTATCGGGGCCAAAGCCTTTCCGGAAAGCGAGTTGCAGGATCTCTTCGAGCTGTCGACGCCGACCTGGATGTCCTGGTACACCAAGTCTGACCAGTACTCGCGCCAGAAACTGACCGCCGATCTGGAAAAGCTTCGTTCTTTCTATCAGGATCGCGGTTATCTCGACTACGCCATCGATAGTACCCAGGTGTCGATGAGTCCGAACAAGGAAAACATCTATCTGACCATTACCCAGAGCGAGGGTAATCGCTACATGATCAGTAGCGTCAAGGTACTGGGCGAATTCATCGTTCCCGAGAGCGAAATTCGTAAGCTCATCAAGATTGCACCGGGGCAGGTGTTCTCGCGTGAGAAGGTCAACCAGACAGTGAAGGCCATTAACGAGCGACTTGGTAAGGAGGGCTACGCCTTTGCCAACGTTAATGCTGCGCCGGACATCAATCGCGAGAAGCGGCTTGTGGGCTTTACCCTGTTTGTGGATCCGGGTCGGCGTGTTTACGTGCGCAAAGTCAATATTACGGGCAACACCAAGTCACGCGATGAGGTGGTTCGTCAGGATATGCGGCAGATCGAGGGCGCCTGGTACGACGCCGACAAGATCAAACTGTCCCGCGAGCGGTTGATGCGGACCGATTACTACAAGCAGGTCGATATCCAGACACCGCCGGCGGCAGGGACAAATGACCAGGTCGATGTCAACGTTAACGTTGAAGAAAAGTCGACCGGTAGCTTTCAGATCGGTGCGGGTTTTTCGAGCTACGAAAAGCTCACGCTGTCCGGATCGATCAGTCAGAACAACCTCTTTGGTAGCGGTAAGAACGTCACGCTGGCAGTCAACACCAGTAAGGTGAATACGCTCTATAACCTGTCTTATACCGATCCGTACTGGACAGTCAATAACGTGAGTATTGGTTACGACTTGTACTACAAGACCTTTAACTCGGCGACACTGGACTGGCTGTCGACCTATAAAACGCTGTCCGGTGGTGGCGGCATCCGCTTTGCCTATCCGCTCAGTGAAACGAGTAGCATGAACCTCGGCTTCACCATGGATTCGACGAACATCAATCTGAGTGGCGCGAGTACGGTGACCGTGACAGATACGTCGGTGACGCCAAACACCACCTATAGTTATCCCAATGTGCCGTACAACATCTACAACTTTACCCAGCAATATGGCTCGACCAATACCTCGCTGATTTCCAGCGTGGGTTGGCGCCTGAATTCGCTCAATTCGAACATCATGCCCACCGAGGGTAATCGGTTTGGTGTGGGTGCTGAATTGGCGAGCCCACCAGGAAGCATTGCGTATTACAAGCTGTCTTATC
>JBDQLO010000068.1:0-5315 GCA_040262735.1 Fluviibacter sp. | reverse complement strand
GTCAAAATGGATCCGGGGGCAGGTCGTCTGCTGGGATTGCTCTCGTTGCAGTCGCTGCCACAGCGGCTATCGCTGGATTTTCGCGACATCTTCAGTGAAGGATTGGCTTTCGAAACCATCGACGGGCGTTTTGATATTCGTGATGGTGTAATGAAAACTTCGGATCTGGAAATGGATACGCCGGCGGCGCGCGTCTTGATGCGAGGTGAAACCAATCTGGCAGAGCAGACACAGGATGTGGTCGTGGTTGTCCGGCCGTCGCTCAGCAATAGCGTTGCGCTGGGTGTCACCGTCATTAATCCGATTGTTGGGGCGGCGACATTTGTGACGCAAAAGGTGTTGGGGGATCCGCTCAGCAAGCTATTTTCTTATCAGTATCACATCACCGGTACTTGGTCGGACCCGCAGGTCGACAAGGAGTCGCTGCCAGGCAACGTGATCAAGGCGGGTAAAGAGGTGGTAAGTGTACCGGTAGATGCGGCTAGCAAGGTGGGGGGAGCGATTTCGTCGACGATCACCGGTGGCTCGGATGCCGCGCCGGTAGGGGACAAGCCGTGACGTTTTTGCTACAGACCATTCGGCTCGCTGCCGTGCAGATGGTGTCGACACCGCGCGTGGAAGACAATGTGGCCGCAGTGCGCCGCCTGGTGGCGGGCGCCGCGGCCGATGGTGCGCAGCTGGTGGTCTTGCCGGAATTTTTTCCGATGATTGGTGCGTCTGACGCGGCGCGTCTTGCGATCCGGGAGGTGCCTGGATCAGGACCGTTGCAGACCATGTTGGCCGAAGTGGCCGCTACCCATGGTGTCTGGTTGGTGAGTGGTTCCATTCCGCTGCGGGGTTCAGACCCCGACCGCGCCTTGAATTCAACGCTGGTGTTTAACCCGCAAGGAAAGCAGATCAGTCGTTACGACAAAATGCATTTGTTTGGGTTTCAGGCGGGTGCTGAAAGCTACGATGAATCGATCAGCATCGAAGCAGGGTGTGAACCAGTCGCCTTTGATACGCCGTTTGCACGGATCGGCTTGTCGATCTGTTATGACCTGCGTTTTCCGGAGTATTTCCGTCAGCTGGGTGAGGTGGATATTTTGATTTTGCCGGCGGCGTTTACGGCGACTACTGGCGAAGCGCACTGGGAGGTGCTGCTCAGAGCACGTGCCATAGAAAACCAGTGCTACGTGATCGCCAGTGCGCAAGGGGGCCGGCATGAGACTGGGCGAAAGACCTGGGGTCACAGTATGATCGTAGATCCCTGGGGTGAAATCCTGAGCCTCTTGCCAGCGGGTGAGGGCTGGGTCTGTGCCGATTTTAACCGCCAGCGTCTGGAAACGATCCGGCATCGCCTACCAGCGCTGAAACACCGTAGAATCCGCTAATGACTACTGTTGCCAAATCCGAAAAAAGTGTCGAGCGCAACGCCTTGCGTCTTGCCGAAGACGCTTTGCTTGATGCTCATGATTTAAGCGTGCCGCAAGTCGAGCACGTCCTGAACCACATCTTGGGTGGCAAGGTGGATGATGCCGATATCTACTTCCAGAAAACCCGGTCGGAAGGCTGGAGTCTGGAGGAGGGCATTGTCAAGGCGGGCAGCTTTAGCATTGATCAGGGCGTGGGTGTGCGAGCGATCAGTGGGGAGAAGACGGCATTTGCCTACTCTGATGACGTGTCGCTCCCCTCACTCAAATCGGCAAGCATTGCCGTTCGCGAAATTGGTGCTCATGGTGGCAGGCAGTCAGTCAAGCCCCTTGTTGCTGAAACAAGTTCGGATCGCTATTTGCCGCTGGATCCCATCGCCTCGCTTCCCGCCCCAGACAAAGTGGCCTTATTGGAACAGCTCGAACAATTGGCGCGTGCTATGGATCCGCGTGTCACACAGGTCATGGCCTCGTTGTCCGGTGAGTACGATGTGATCATGGTGCAACGAGCCGATGGCCAGCGCGTGGCCGATGTGCGACCGCTCGTCCGTTTGGGGATCACTGTCATAGTGGAACAAAACGGTCGCCGCGAGCAAGGCTATGCCGGTGGCGGCGGTCGCACGGATTACCGCTATTTCAGCGAGCCAGTTTTGCAACGCTATGCGCAGGAGGCGGTGCACCAGGCGGTCGTTAATTTGGAGGCGCGCCCAGCGCCCGCCGGCCAGATGCCGGTGGTGCTTGGCCCCGGTTGGCCCGGTATTCTCTTGCATGAAGCGATCGGTCACGGTCTTGAAGGTGATTTCAATCGCAAGGGCAGCTCGGCATTCGCCAATCGGATCGGTGAGCGCGTGGCCGCACCGGGTGTGACCGTCGTAGATGATGGCACCCTCTCGGGTCGTCGTGGCTCGTTGAACGTCGATGATGAGGGCACGCCGGCTCAGAGAACAGTGCTGATCGAAGACGGCATTCTCAAGGGCTATATCCAGGACACGCATAACGCGCGGCTGATGGGTGTGGCACCCACGGGTAACGGGCGTCGGGAATCCTACGCGCACCTACCATTGCCGCGTATGACTAACACCTACATGCTGCCAGGCCAGATGGACCCGAAAGAAATTGTAGCCTCCATCGACCGTGGTATTTATGCGGTGAATTTTGGCGGCGGCCAGGTCGATATTACCAATGGAAAGTTTGTCTTCTCGATGTCGGAGGCCTATTGGGTCGAGAATGGCCAGATCCAGTACCCGATCAAGGGTGCAACACTGATCGGCAATGGGCCGGACGCCCTGACGCGCGTTAGCATGGTCGGCAATGATTTAGCGCTGGATTCCGGCGTAGGAACATGCGGCAAAGAAGGTCAGAGCGTGCCTGTTGGCGTCGGGCAGCCTACGCTGCGTATCGATGGGTTGACCGTGGGCGGTACCGGCTCGGCCTGAATACGCCTTCCCCCACGCCTGGCGTGTGTCGCTAACTTTTTTTGCGTGTGCGTTTGAGTGCCGGGTTGGTCAGAGATGGCCGTGTGGCATAACAGAAGGCCAGAACGCTGACGAAATACACAGTTGCCAGCACCGTTTCTAGGGCGCCCAGCATCTGGCTAAGCCCAACGTCGCTTGTGGCACGAACCAGGCCTTCGCAAAGATAGAGCAGGATTAGCATTGACGACCATTGATAGACATAGCGCTTGCCCTTAAGGAGTCCGGGCAAGGGCAGCAGGAGCGGCAGTGCCTTGAGCATGAGCCATGAGCCGCCGGGGCGCAGGGGTGACAGCCAACGTTCCCATGCCAGCGATAGGACAATCAGCGCCACGCAGGCAAACACCGCGATCCAGCGGTAGCGACGAATCGCCTCTTCGTTGAGCACGGACGTTGTTGTGGGTGTTATCGTCATGCGGGCTTGGCCTGCAGCTTCGTGAGGGTTTCGGCCAGACGCTTGCCCAGCGCCTTGGCCAGAGCCAGCTCATCGGTCGACAGCGTTGGATCTCCATTCACTCCTGCAACATGGCTGGCACCATACGGTGCACCCCCGGTTTGCGTGGTCGACAGTTCGGGATGGCTGTAGGGCAACCCCATGAGTAACATCCCATGATGGAGTAGCGGTAACATCATGCTGACCAAGGTCGTTTCGTTGCCCCCGTGCATACTGCCTGAAGACGTAAAAACTGCGGCCGGTTTGCCAATGAGTTCACCAGAAAGCCAGGCAGCAATCGTGCTGTCCCAGAAGTACTTCATCGGTGCTGCCATATTGCCAAATCGTACCGGGCTACCGAGGGCGAGTCCGGCGCAATTGCTGAGATCCTGCAGCGTGACATAAGGAGCGCCCTCTGCGGGCACTTCCGGTTCGCTGGCTTCACAAACGGTACTGACACGTGGCACGGTGCGCAACACCGCCTCGCAGCCGGACACGGCATCAACGCCACGTGCGATCGCGCGCGCTAGCGCTTCGACCGATCCCTTCTGGCTGTAGTAGAGAACAAGAATTTTGTGCATGTCGTATGATACCTCCCAAGATCATGTCGCTGCATTCATTGAGTCATCGTTTCCGTCTGCTGCTCCGGTTGTTGCGCCTGAAAGCGCAACCGGTGGTTGCCTTGTTGCGCCGAATCCGGGCGGATGAGTTGGACGTTGTTGCCGCCTGGCTGGCCTACACTACGTTATTGTCTTTGGTGCCGCTGGTTGCGCTGGTGCTGGTCATCGCGAATTATGTACCGGGCTTTGCCGAGGTGCACTCGGCCTTTGACCAGCTGCTGGTGAAGTACTTGTTGCCGGAAAAGGCGGGCCATGTGATCGCCAACTACACGCTGACCTTTTCAGCAAATGCCACCCGTTTCACGCTTCTCGGTATCAGTTTCTTGCTGATTGTGGTTTGGGCGATGTTCTGGGCCATCGAACAGGCCTTCAATCGCATCTGGCGCTTGGCGCCGGACCGTCGTTTTATTCACCGGCTGGCTCATTACTTGTTGCTACTGTTGATTGTGCCCGTTGTCCTCGGCATGGGCTTTGCCGGCGTCATGTGGGCAATCTCGTTATCGCTGGGTTTCTTTACCGAGCTTAAGATTGTGCGCAAATACATGTCCGGAGCCGTTGCTATGGCAACGCTGATCGCCTTTATGGCGTGGCTGAATTATGTGCTGCCCAATTGCCGTGTGCGCATCCGCCATGCGCTGATTGGTGGTGTATTCGGCGCAGCTGGCATAGCCGTCCTGCAGTGGGGCTTTGGCGTCTATGTTCAGCAATTTTCGAGTTATGCCACCGTTTACGGCGCTTTTTCGATATTGCCCGTCTTTCTGCTTTGGTTATATCTGTGCTGGTTGATGGTGCTGCTGGGCTGTGTTGTGACGGCCGAGATGTCTGGATCATCGGGCCGCCGATTGCCCATCGGGGTGGGTGGCTTTTAGGGGCAGGGGTGCTCTGTCATAATGCGCACCGATGAAATGATTTGATCGTTGCTCTGGAGTTTTTATGACCACCACTACAACCGACCTGCGTTCCCAGATTCAAGTACCGCGTGAAGAGCGCCTGATCGTCGCGCTGGATGTGGCCGATCCGGCCGAGGCCCGTGCACTGGTGGAGCGCCTTGGGGACAGCGTCCGTTTTTACAAGGTTGGTATGGAATTGTTCATGGCGGGCGGTTATTTTGAACTGATTGATTGGCTTAGCGAAAAGGGCAAGAAAGTTTTTGTCGACCTGAAGTTTTTTGACGTACCGGAAACGGTGCGTTCGGCGATTCGCGCGCTGGCCAAGCGAAATGTGGCGTTCGCCACGATTCATGGCAATCAGGCGATCATGGAGGCGGCCGGTAAGGAAAAAGGCAACCTCAAGGTTTTGGCGGTGACGGCGCTGACCAGTCTGGATCGGGGCGATCTGGATGACCTGGGTTTTGACTGTGACGTCAGCCAGTTAGTGC
>JBDQLO010000067.1:0-5333 GCA_040262735.1 Fluviibacter sp. | reverse complement strand
GAGTTGGCCTGCTGGACAGCGTCCATGGCCAGGGCGCGAATGGCGCCAGTCAGTTCGTTATAGGCCGGCGCGGCAGGTGCGGGGCGGGCAGGACGGAAGGGAACGTTGGCAGCAGACAGGGAAGACACGACAAAGGCCCGGCAAAAGACGCAATTATCGGCTAAAACGAGCGTGGCTGCAAAGATCGGGCTTGTCCCGCGTGCTGCCCGTTCAAGAGCAGTATCTGCCTATATATAGAGCTAACTCAGCCCTTGTGATACGACGTGACGCGCTCCACCTCGTTCTTCGAGCCCAGAATGACCGGCACACGCTGGTGCAGGGTGGTCGGTTGCAGGTCTAGAATGCGTTCGCGGCCAGTCGTGGCGGAGCCGCCGGCCTGCTCGACCAGCATCGCCATCGGGTTGGCTTCATATAAGAGACGCAGTTTGCCGCCCTGTTGAGCGACTTTGGCGTCCATCGGGTACATGAAAATGCCGCCACGCGAAAGGATGCGGTGCACGTCGGCCACCATCGAGGCCACCCAGCGCATATTGAAGTCTTCACCGCGTGGACCGGTCTTGCCAGCCAGCATTTCGGCAACGTAACGCTGTACCGGCTCTTCCCAGTGGCGCTGGTTCGACATGTTGATGGCGAATTCGCGCGTGTCGGTTGGAATTGACAGATTTTCCTGCGTCAAACGGAAGGTGCCGACTTCACGATCCAGTGTGAAGACATGGACGCCGTGACCAAAGGTGAGCACCAGCTGGGTGTTTGGGCCGTAGACAGCGTAACCGGCGGCGACCTGTTGGCAGCCTTTTTGCAGGAAAGCTTCGCCATTAGCGCAGTCAATGCCTTCCGGAGCTTTGAGCACCGAGAAGATCGTACCGACGGAAATGTTGACATCAATATTGGAAGAGCCGTCCAGCGGATCAAAGACCAGCAGGTATTCGCCCTTCGGATAACGGTTCGGGATGCAGAAGGGCAGATCCATCTCTTCCGACGCCATGGCGGCCAGGTGACCACCCCATTCGTTGGCATCGAGCAGGATCTCGTTCGAAATGATGTCCAGTTTCTTCTGGACTTCACCTTGCACGTTGTCGGTGTCGGCGCTGCCCATCGCTTCTCCCAGACCGCCCTTGCCAATCGCAATAGCGATCGCCTTGCAGGCGCGCGCCACGACTTCGATCAGCAGGCGCAGATTCGGATCCAGATTGTTATGCGAGCGTTGCTGTTCAATCAGAAAGCGGGACAGGGGAATGCGCATGATGAAAACCGGGCCAATGAATATTAAGTAAGATTGTACATCTGCTGTTCGCGCAGCCATGCTTGCCATTGAGGCCAGACACCGGGGGCTGCTGCAGCGTAACCGATTGGTGCCAGATGGCCTGATACAGCTTTGCGCACTGAGGGGTTAAGCGTTTCATCAAGTCGCTCGCTGTGGCCACCGGCTTCCGCCAGAATCAGACGACCGGCAGCGGCATCCCAGGGCATTTGCCCACCATGGATATAGGCCTGAATCTGGCCGGATGCCAAAGCGCACCATTCGAGCGTGCTGGCACCCAGGCTGCGCCATCCGCGCCAGGGCGCCGCTTGATCCGGACTCTGCGTTAACCCGGATGGTGAAATATGGGCAATGGTCTTTCGAAGCGCTGGTGGCAAAAACGTCATATCGATCCCGATCAGACAGGTGCGAAGGGATTGAGATGTTTGCGGCAGTTTCAGACACTGGTCATTCATAAAAGCCCCACCGCCCAGTGAGGCATGCCACAGGTTATTGAGGGCGGGCGCGTAGGTGACACCCACGACCATTTGCCCTTGGTGCATGAGCGCCACGGAGATGGCGTACCAGGGTAGGCCAGCCACAAAGTTGGTGGTGCCATCAATGGGATCGGCGATCCACAGGCTGGATTGGTCGGCGTCACTGCGCCAGAGCGCTGTTTGCTGTTCTACGGGGCTTTCTTCGCCTAACAGGGGTGCGGGGTAGATTTTGGGCAAGGCTTCGGAGAGTGCCAACTGAACAGCCGTGTCAGCGTCGCTCAGCAGACTGCCATCGGCTTTATGATCAAAACGTGTCGATTGCCAGCGCGGTAATACCTGCTGCGCGGCGATCTCACGAATCAACAGGGCAACGGTCTGGGCACAACTGGCCCAGAAGGCGTTATCCGAAATCAGCGGGGCAGACATGCACTCTATAATACAAGCATGGTGATTCCGCGTTTCTACGTCCCTCAACCGCTCGCTGTAGGTGACTGTGTCACATTACCCGAAGCGGTGGCGAATCATGCCGTGCGCGTCTTGCGTTTACAGGCGGGCGAACCACTGGTGCTCTTTAACGGTGAGGGGGGAGCCTATGAGGGTGTGCTGATGTCACAAACGGATATCGGGCAAACGCTGACGAACAGCAAGCGTCCGGGAAAGCAGTCCCGGGTGAGCAAGCCAGCGGATGTTCAGGTTCAACTCAAGGCTTACCAGCCGGATGATCGTGCGAGTCCGTTGAAGATCACCTTGTGGCAAGGGGTGTCGGCAGCCGAGCGTATGGACTTTACCTGGCAAAAATCGGTAGAGCTGGGCATCCATGCGTGTGTGCCGGTCGAAACCCGGCGCTGTGTGACACGGCTCGAGGGTGCGCGGGCGGAGAAGCGTCATGTGCACTGGCAGGGTGTGATTGTGGCTGCCGCTGAACAGTGTGGGCTCAATCGATTGCCCACCTTGTTTCCGGTGCAATCTTTACCAGAGGCGCTGAAGCAACCGGTCGCCGGGGTGCGCGTGATGCTGGACCCGGACGCCGCCGAGAGCTACCCGATATGGTTGGAACGACAGCAAGGGTTAACCGATCTCACTTTGCTGATCGGGCCGGAGGGTGGTTTTGCGCCAGAAGAAATCGACGCGGCCAAAGCGGCGGGATTTCTCTGCTTTCGATTGGGACCACGTGTGTTCCGAACAGAAACGGCTGGCCCGGTCGCGCTGGCGGTGACTCAGGCGATTGCAGGTGACCTGCGATAAATTTCCGCGCATATGCGGCTTTGATCTGCGGTAATATTGGTCGCTTGAATTCTGCTGGCGGAGATTGCCGTGCCTGATCCGAATTTCGTTGCCTGGTTCCGTTCGGTTGCGCCCTATATTAATAGCTTCCGAGGGAAGACCTTTGTCATCGCAGTCGGTGGCAAAGCGATCAGCGGTCCTTTTGCCAAAACCTTTGCCTACGATATCAATCTACTGGCCAGTCTCGGTATTCGCCTGGTGCTGGTGCACGGCGCGCGGCCGCAAATCGAGGAAGAGCTTCAGGATCGTGGTTTGCCCTCGAAGTTTCATGGTAACTATCGGGTGACTGACGCGGCAACACTGGATTGTGTGTTACACGCGGTGGGTAGTGTCTATATTGAAATCGAAGCGCTGTTGTCGCAGGGTTTGCCCAATACGCCGATGGCCGGCAGTACGATTCGTGTCGTTGGCGGCAATTTTCTGACGGCGCGACCGCTCGGGGTGATCGATGGCGTTGATATGCAGTATGCGGGGATGGTGCGTAAGGTCGATGCCGAGGGTATCCGCGCCCAGCTGAGTCTCGGCAACATCGTACTGTTGTCGTGTCAGGGCGCCAGTCCGTCGGGCGAGATTTTTAATCTGGCGGTGGAAGAGGCGGCCGAAGCCGTGGCGACGTCGTTGCGTGCCGATAAGCTGATCTATATTGGTGATACCGCCGGAGCCATTGAAGAGGACGGCACGCTCATTGAGGAGCTCACAGCAGATGCCGCTGAGCAGCTGGTCAAGCGGGGCGAGTGGCTATCCAACGACCTCAAGCGTTTTTTGCCGTGTTCCGTACGTGCCTGTCGTGCCGGCGTCGGCCGGGTGCACCTGGTGGGCTACGCGGATGATGGCTCGATGATTCTGGAATTGTTTACGCACGATGGCGTTGGTACGATCGTGACGCGAGATTCGCTGGACCGGTTGCGGGATGCCCGGCCCGATGATATTGCTGGCCTGCTGGCAATTATCGAACCATTAGAACAGGATGGCACGCTGGTGCCCCGCCCCCGTGAACGCATCGAGCAGGAGGTCAGCCAGTTCACTGTCCTGGAACACGATAACGTGATTGTCGGCTGTGCGGCGCTTTATATCCTGGATAGCGAAAATGCCGAGCTGGCGTGCCTGGCCGTCGATAGCGAGCATCGGGAGTGGGGCTATGGCGAACGCCTCATGCAGGTAATTGAAGGCCGGGCTCGTGCGCAGGGCATTAGACGGCTCTACGTGTTGACCACGCGAACCTCCCATTGGTTTATCGAGCGGGGTTACAAGCCTGCGGCGGTCGAGGACCTCCCGGATCGCAAACGCGAGATGTATAACTATCAGCGTAATTCCAAGGTCTTCGTGAAGACTCTCTAATAAAACAACCACAGAGGAAAATATGGCACGTACTGTTCAATGCATCAAGCTGGGCAAAGAAGCCGAGGGCATGGATTTCCCGCCAATGCCGGGCGCCATCGGTAAGAAATTGTTTGATTCGGTTTCCAAGGAAGCCTGGCAGCAGTGGATCAAACTACAAACCATGATCATCAATGAAAACCGGCTCAATCTGGCCGATGCCCGTCACCGTGAATACCTGCGCGAACAGTGCGAAAAGCACTTCTTTGGTGAAGGGGCAGATCAGGTCGAGGGCTTTTCGCCGCCCAAGGCCTGAACAAGAATCGATGCCACAGCCTGTGGCTCAGCCAAGGGGCTTGGTTTATGCCAAGCCCTTTTTTTGTCTAAGCGGAACTGGTTTAGGGGCGAAGATGCGTTTCGACACCCTGTGCCGTGCCCAGCAGGAGTACATCTGCCCCACGCCGAGCAAAAAGGCCGTTGGTCACAGTGCCCACAATTTGGTTGAGCGTACATTCAAAGGTGACCGGTTCGTTAATGGTCAGGCCAGATACATCAAGAATCTGATTGCCGTTGTCGGTGAGGAAGCCTTTGCGTAAGGTAGGTACACCGCCCAGCTTGAATAGAGCGCGAGTGACCTGGGCGGTGGCCATCGGAATCACTTCAATAGGCAGCGGAAAACGACCGAGGGTTTGAACACATTTCGAGTCGTCGGCGATGCAGACAAATTGCTCGGCGACATCGGCAATGATCTTTTCCCGGGTTAGCGCGCCTCCACCACCTTTGATCATCGAGAAGGCCGGGTCGATTTCGTCAGCCCCATCGACATAGATCGGAATCGCATCGATCTCATTCAGATCAAACAGCGGGATTCCAATAGCGGTTAATTGGTCTGCCGTTGCTTTCGAACTGGCGACCGCACCTCGAATTATTTTTCGAATCGGAACCAAGGCATCGATGAATAGACTGGCCGTAGATCCCGTGCCAACCCCAAGAAT
>JBDQLO010000066.1:0-5390 GCA_040262735.1 Fluviibacter sp. | reverse complement strand
GTTGTGTCTGGAATCGTTGTTTATGGGGTGCGTCAGCTATTCACTCCGTTACTTTCCCGATGGGCAGATCGATCGCAAGCGCATGAATGAAGCGCAGATGGCCGCCGCCAAGGAAGTGTCGCTGATTGCCCACACCTATCAGAAAACCGGGTGGGGAGAGGCGATCGGTTCTTCGGGCACGGCCAAGGCGATTGCCGAGATTCTCGAACAGAATGATCTGAACCCGAATGGCTTACCCGGCATTACCCGTCGCGGGCTGGATCAACTGCGTGTGTTGATGATTCGCTACAAGCGCATGGATGCGTTGCCGTTGAACGGCGTCAAATCAGATCGCATACCCGTGCTGCCCGGTGGCGTGGCGATCATGTCGGCGATTCTGGATACGCTGAATATTGAACAGGTTGCCTATGCCGATGGCGCGCTTCGGTTAGGCGTGCTTTACGATCTGCTCGGGCGGTTTCATCATCACGATATGCGTGCGGCGACGGTGAAGCAGTTTCAACGCCGTTATCAGGTCGAGGCTGAACAGGCCAAACGGGTATCGGAGACGGCGCTGAAGATTTTTAGAGACCTCATGGATCTCAAATTGCGTAAGCCCGAAGATCTCGAACGCGATAGCCAGTTCACCGACTGGGCAGCAAGTCTGTATGAGGTGGGTTTGTCGATCGCGCATACCGGATACCATAAGCACGGCGCCTATATTCTCAGCTATGCCGATATGCCCGGATTTTCAAAAATGGATCAGGCGCGCCTGGCGCTGCTGGTGCTGTGTCACCGCGGCAAATTGAATAAAGTGGAAGGCCTGAACCGAGAAGATGTCGCCTGGCGACAGATTCTGTCACTGCGCCTGGCATCGATTCTGCACCGGTCACGCCTGGACGGGGTTGAGACGCCGGCATTGCAGGCGCGCGAGACGGTGAATGGATTTACGTTACAGCTCCCCGCCGAGTGGCTTGCCGAAAACCCAATGACCGCAGCGGCGCTGCATGATGAGAGTGCGATCTGGGATGAGGCGGGATTCCGCTTACGTATCCGGGCAACCCGCAAGTGATTCCTGAATCCGCTATTGACTCGAGCTGGGTGATTTTGGGGCTGGTTTTGGCGGTGTTTGGCTACTGGCGTTGCGGATCTGTCCTCTGGAAGACCCGTGCTGCGGGAATACCCTGGCTGCCGCTGTTGATTGCGACGCTAACGCTGATTGTTTTATGGCACATCCGAGCAGCGACCTTGCCCGGACTTTCACTGCATTTGCTGGGCGCCATGCTGTGCACTCTGGTATTGGGCCCGGCCCTAGCGGTGGTGCCGCTGACGCTCGCGCTGGTTTCGGTGACTCTGACCATGCACGCCGAATGGACGTTGTTGGGTCTGAATGCGTGTTTGCTGGTGTTCTGGCCTATAGTGATTAGCCGGCTGTTGGCGCATCTGGTGAGTAAGTTGCCCAGCAATATTTTTGTGTTTATTTTTGTCGGCGGTTTTTTCTCGAGTGCCGGTGTCGTATTGCTCACGGGCTGGACGCTCGCGGGCATGCTCTGGCTGATGCAGATTTACCCCTGGGGTTCGTTGTTAGAAGACTTTGCGTCTTACTGGTTGCTGGTGGCGTTTTCTGAAGCCTGGCTCACCGGCATGTTGCTGACGGTGCTGGTGGTGTATCGACCAGAGCGCGTAGCGCTGTTTGATGCCGCCCGTTATATCGACCGGGCCTGAGCCGATGCCGGGCCCATTCTCCCGCTTACGTCGTTTGGCCTGGCCAGTGCTGGTGGCGCAGTTGGCCACGATTGGCATGATGGCGATCGATACCATCGTCGTCGGTCGGGCAGGCACCGACGATCTGGCGGCGCTGGCTGTTGGTGCCAGTATTTATGTCTCCCTCGCGTTGGCGCTATCCGGGGTGGTTCAGGCCATTCTGCCCAGTGTGGCACACCGTTTGGGTCAGCGCGATGCCGATGGTGCGGCGCAGTTGATCCGTCAGGCGTTTTGGCTGGTGCTGTTATTGGCGATGATCGGCGATATCGTTCTGTGCTTTCCCGATTGGATGATTGCATTCGCCGAGTTGCCGGCACCGGTGGCGGCGGTGACCGCCGATTACCTGAGCGTTCTGGCATTTTCCTTGCCGGCATCCTTAGGCTATCGGGCGTTTCACGCCATTGCTGGCGGGGTCGGGCGGACACGTCCGCTAATGTGGCTCAGTCTGGCGCAAACGGCAGGCCATGCAATGTTGGCACCAATCCTGGCAGACAGCGTCACGATGGGCGGTGTGACGTTTGGTTTGGGATTGGGTGCCATCGGTGCAGCGACCTCGCAAGCGGTGCTGACCTGGGTCATCTGCCTGACTGGTCTGGTGGTGCTCTGGCGCAGCCCGTATTACCGGCATTTGATGCAGGGCGCTGGCCTCTGGCCAGGACGACCGGATCTGCCGACGCAGAAACATCTGCTGCGGATCGGTGTGCCGATGGGGTTGTCGTCTTTTGTGGAAATTTCCGCGTTTACCCTGATGGCAATTTTTATCGCCCGGCTGGGACCAGAAGTTCTGGCCGGACACCGCATCGTGGCCAATATCTCTGCGATGGTCTATATGTTCCCGCTGGCCGTTGGCACGGCAACTGCCGCGCTGGTTGGGCAAGCCAACGGGGGGCGCGATATTCGCGGTGCCGAGGCGATGTCACGCAGCAGTTTCAGGGTGGCTGCCGTTGGCGCCTTGCTGTTAGCGGCCGGGCTCTGGGTCTTGCGTGAACCCCTGGCCGCGCTCGGGTCGCCCGACCCCGCAGTGATTGGCGTGGCCGTTAGCCTGATTGGTTATGTCGCGGCCTATCAGTTATTTGACGCGCTCCAGACCATTGCGGCGTTCGCCTTACGCGGTTATCACGTTACCCTGGTGCCTTTGGGGGTGCATCTTGGCGCATTCTGGCTCATGGGGCTGGGTGGCGGCTATGTACTGGCCTTTAGCGGTCTGCCAGCGATCGGCGTTATGCCGATGGGTGCTGCCGGATTTTGGTGCGCGGCGCTAATGGCGACGCTGCTGGCCGCGCTGGGTCTGGTCGGTCTATTGTTCTGGGTGCAATCGACCAGGCGTCGGGAACTGGCCTGACCAGGCCTTATCAATACTGCGTCAGCGCTTATTCTGGGAGGGCATCACCGGCTGCCACGAGCCATCGCTGCGTTTACAAAAGCGATAGTAGCCAGCGCTCTTAACGTTTTCTGCGACGTTTTCCATATGAATTTCACGGCAGGCCGGGTTTTTTTGCGGATCGGGGTAGGGGGTCAGCGTGCCAAACGCACCCGAAGCCGGGTTGCTCCAGCGAATGGGGGTACCATCTTTGGCCACCAGGGCTTTTGCAGAGGCTTCATTAAAGAATTGGGCGTCCTGCTCGTTAAAGCGCGACATGGCCTGATCCATCTTAAAAGCCATGTTGGCGGCCTGAGCCAGGCCAGTGCCGGTGAGGCACGTGGCGATGAGGATGGAGTGGATCGTGTGCTTGTACATAAAAACCTCGCTGGCGACGAAAGCCGTTTGTAAAGAGTTAGCCGCGCGTACTGGCCTGGCTGGGAACATCGATCAGGGTGACGGGGGTGGCTTGTTGCCAACCCGGCTTGCGGTGTTCGGCGATGACGGTCGTGAAAACGCCGCCGCGTACATAAAATTTTGCGGTAAGCCGCATGAATCGGGGATCGGTGGCACGAACCAGGTCGTCCAGAATGCGGTTGGTGACGGCTTCATGAAACGCGCCTTCGTCGCGAAAGCTCCACATGTATAGCTTGAGGCTCTTGAGTTCGACGCACAGGTTGTCCGGAATGTAATCCAGCACCAGGGTGGCGAAGTCCGGTTGTCCGGTTTTTGGGCAAAGACAAGTAAATTCAGGGACTTCCATATGAATAATGAAGTCGCGTTGAGGCGTGGGGTTCGGAAAAGTTTCCAGTGTCTTGCTTGGTTGGGAGCTCATAAGAGTTTCGCGTGATGTTTGGGGTTGTTCAGCTGATATTATAAGCAGCCTTTATTGGCAGTTCAGCGGAGTTTTTCTGAACTGCCCGACCGATTATCGCCTTTGTTGGGCGAAAAAAGAATTTATGCGTCTTAACAAGCTCAAACTCGCCGGTTTCAAATCCTTCGTCGATCCCACCCAGGTTGAATTGCCGGGCCAGTTGATTGGTGTGGTCGGCCCCAACGGCTGTGGCAAATCCAACATCATGGATGCTGTTCGCTGGGTCCTGGGTGAATCCCGCGCCACCGAACTGCGCGGTGAATCGATGCAAGATGTCATTTTTAACGGGACGAGCAGCCGCAAACCGGTCTCGCGCGCCAGCGTAGAAATGGTCTTTGATAACACCCTGGGTCGGGCGGTAGGCCAGTGGTCGCAGTATGCCGAGCTATCGGTGAAGCGTGTGCTGACCCGTAATGGCCAGTCGGATTACTTTATTAATAACCTCAAGGTGCGTCGCAAGGATGTGACGGATCTGTTCATGGGCACCGGCCTCGGTCCGCGTGCGTACGCGATCATCGGGCAGGGCACTGTGTCGCGGATTATTGAAGCGAAGCCAGAAGAGCTGCGCGTTTTCCTCGAAGAAGCCGCGGGCGTGACCCGTTACAAAGAACGCCGTAAGGAAACCGAGGGCCGTTTGGCGGATACGCGCGAGAACCTCGCGCGTCTGGAAGATATCCGCCAGGAGCTGGGCACGCAGATCAGCCGCCTGGAACGCCAGGCCGAAGTGGCCGAGCGCTACCAGAGCCTGCAAGCAGAGTTGATGGGGACTCAGCAACAGCTGTGGTCGGTACGTTTGCTCGAAGGTCGCACCGACGCTGTAGCGTTGTCGGCGGGGTTGTCGACAGCGCAGGTCGAACTCGAAGAAACGCTCGCTCGCCAGCGCAACATCGAAGCCGAACTTGAAACGCTGCGTGAAGCCTATTACACGGCCAACGATGCCGTGCAGACCGCGCAAAGCGCTTTTTTCAGTATCAATGCCGAAGTGGCGACCATTGAGGCGGACATTCGTCACCGTCAGGAAACACGCCGCAATCTCGAATCGCGTTTGATGCAACTGGCCGCCGAGAAGCAAAGCTGGCAACAGCGCCAGGCACAAGCGGAAGAAGATCTGGTGCGCTGGACCGAACTGCAGGAACATGCCGCGCTGCGCCTGGCACAGGCGCAGGATTTGCTGGCACGGGCCCAAGAGGGACTGCCGGCCTTCGAAGATGCCGAACGTGAGGCACAGGCACAGGCCGGCCAGTTCCGTGGCGAGATCTCCGGTCTTGAGCAACGTTTGCAAGTAGCGCAGGCAAACCGTGCCAACGCAGAACGTCATCTAGCGCGCATCGATCAGCAGGTTGAACGGCTGGTGCGTGATGAAGCCGCGCTGACCCCGCCCGATACGCAACAATTACAGATATTGGCCGAGGC
>JBDQLO010000065.1:0-5391 GCA_040262735.1 Fluviibacter sp. | reverse complement strand
TGAGCGCAACGTCTGGCTGAACCCGCCACCATTACCGCTGACGACCCCGGAGATGGACGCGGTCTTTGACCTCCCGTATGCCCGTGCACCGCATCCTGTTTATGGCGATGCGAAGATCCCCGCCTGGGAAATGATCCGTTTTTCGGTCAACATCATGCGCGGCTGTTTCGGCGGCTGTACCTTCTGTTCGATTACCGAACATGAAGGGCGCATTATCCAGAGCCGGTCTGAAGATTCGATCTTGCGCGAGATCGAAGCGATCCGCGACAAGACGCCGGGGTTTACCGGCATCATTTCCGATCTCGGTGGTCCGACGGCCAATATGTATCAGCTGACCTGCAAGGATCCGAAGATCGAATCCTCGTGCCGCAAGCTTTCCTGTGTGTTCCCGGATATCTGTGAAAATCTCAATACCGACCACAGTTCGCTCATCCAGCTCTACCGCAAAGCGCGCGCGCTGCCTGGCATCAAGAAGATTCTGATCGGCTCCGGTTTGCGTTACGATCTGGCGGTGCGTTCGCCGGAGTACATCAAGGAACTGGTGACGCATCACGTGGGTGGTTATCTGAAGATCGCGCCCGAGCATACCGAGGCGGGCCCACTCTCCAAGATGATGAAGCCCGGCATCGGCGCCTATGAGCGTTTCAAACAATTGTTTGAAGCGGCATCGCGTGCTGCCGGCAAAGAGCAGTATCTGATTCCGTATTTCATCGCGGCACACCCCGGTACCAGCGATGAAGATATGTTGAACCTGGCGCTCTGGCTCAAGCGCAACAACTTCCGGCTCGACCAGGTACAGACCTTCCTGCCGACGCCGATGGCGCTGGCCACGACGATGTACCACACCCGCAAGAACCCGTTACGCGGTCTGAAGGGTGGGGGAGAAAACGTCGAGGTGATCCGTGAGGGCCGTCGTCGTCGGCTGCATAAGGCCTTTTTGCGCTATCACGATCCGGCCAACTGGCCGATGCTGCGCGAGGCGCTGAATGCGATGGGCCGTGCCGATCTGATTGGTAATGGCAAGAAACAGTTGATCCCGGCCTGGCAACCCAAGGGGTTTGAAGGCGGTCGGGGCCGATCCGAGCCACGCACAGCGCGCGACCACGTGCACGCGCCCACGCGTCAATCCGTCTCCCCAGCGCGTAAAACAGGGACGGCCGTCCGCCGGCCAGCTACGACCAAGCCCTTAACCACAGGATCGCGTTCAGGAAAGCGTTAATTGAGCGTTGAGGTACACGCCGGGCAACGTTTGGCCGCCACCGGAATCTGGGTACAGCACTCGGGGCAAGCCTTGGTGGCCGGTGCCGCATCTTCTTTGGGGATGAGTCGGTCGGCGGCTTTGTTGTAGGCTTTGACCACCCAGTAGACGGCGAACGCGATGATGAAGAAACCGACCATCGCATTGACGAATAAGCCATAGTTGAGCGTGACGGCCCCGGCGGCCTTGGCGGCGGCGGGGGTCGCATACGGACCGGCGACCGACCCTTCTTTGAGCACGACAAAGAGACTGGAGAAATCGAGGCCGCCCATCAGCAAGCCGATCGGCGGCATGATGACGTCATTGACCAGGCTGCTGACGATGGTGCCAAAAGCCGCACCAATGACGATACCGACGGCCATGTCGACCGCGTTGCCGCGGATGGCGAACTTGAGAAAATCCTTGATCATGTGCTTCTCCATAAACAAGCCGCGCCAGTAGAATAGACGCTTTGCAGTTCACGAATCATACAAAGGAAACGCCATGGTTGTCCCGCGCGTCGATCAGACTTACTACGAACTCCTGGGGGGCGAGGCCGGTGTCCGTCAGCTGGTCGACGATTTCTACGATCTGATGACGCTGGATGAGCGCTTTGCCAGAATCCGGGTGATGCATCCGCAGGATATGAGTACCTCACGCGATAAACTGTTCTGGTTCTTGTCCGGTTGGCTGGGGGGGCCGCCCCTGTTTGAAGAAAAATTTGGCCATCCGCGCTTGCGTGCCCGTCACTTACCCTTTGCCATCGGTATCGACGAACGCGACCAGTGGATGACCTGTATGACCGAATGCCTCGAGAAGGCGCCGGTCAGCGAACCGACCCGCCGGGCATTGATTGACGCTTTGTTTAAAACCGCCGACTGGATGCGCAATAAGGATGTTTGACCGGTCGTGATGGTCTGGCCGGATCGATCACCCCCGTCCAAGGCTCTGAAATCTATTGATTTCTGCTATAATCGAAAGCTTGATTTGACCTGTTGCATCGCATCAATATGCGGCAATGGGTTGCCTGCAGCTTTTACCTATTTCCGGTTGAGTACACATGTCCGCACGCCCGATTCGCAACATCGCCATTATTGCCCACGTTGACCACGGTAAAACCACGCTGGTCGACCAGCTCCTTCGCCAATCCGGCACCTTTGCCGCCCACCAGCAACTGGTGGAGTGCGTCATGGACTCGAATGACCTGGAAAAAGAACGCGGCATTACCATTCTGTCGAAGAATACGGCCGTTGAATACAATGGCATCCACATCAACATCGTCGACACCCCGGGTCACGCCGACTTCGGTG
The DNA here is from genome assembly GCA_040262735.1 of Fluviibacter sp. Lineage (GTDB taxonomy): Bacteria > Pseudomonadota > Gammaproteobacteria > Burkholderiales > Rhodocyclaceae > Fluviibacter. Next base: position 2,844 of record JBDQLO010000065.1, on the reverse strand, counting down.
GCGAAGTGGAGCGGGTTCTTGGCATGGTGGATGGCGTGGTGCTGCTAGTCGATGCTGCCGAAGGTCCGATGCCGCAAACCCGTTTCGTGACCAAGAAGGCGCTGGCTCTCGGGCTGCGTCCGATCGTACTGGTCAATAAGGTCGACCGTGATGGGGCCGACCCGGACAATGCCGTGAATCTGACGTTTGACCTGTTCGACAAGCTCGGTGCCACTGATGAGCAGCTGGATTTTCCGATTGTGTATGCCTCGGGTCTGAATGGCTGGGCTGCGATGTCGCTGGATGCCCCGCGCGAAAACATGAAGCCGCTATTTGACACGGTGCTGTCGCATGTGCCAGCGCCGGATGCGGATGTGGATGCACCTTTGCAGCTGCAAGTGACCGCACTCGATTATTCGTCGTACGTCGGTCGTATCGGCGTCGGGAAGATTATTCGTGGTCGTGTAAAGACCGGTCAGAACGTGATGGTGATGTTCGGTACCGACGAAGAAGCGGCCGCACATGATCGTCAGCCGATCAAGGCCAAGATTGGCCAGGTTTTTGGTTACAAAGGTCTGAACAAGGTCGAAATGACTGAAGGTCTGGCTGGGGATATCGTGCAGATTACCGGTATTGAAGATCTGGTGCTGGGTTGTACCGTGACAGACCCCGATCAACCGGAAGCGCTGCCGCTCCTTAAAATCGACGAGCCAACCCTTGAAATGCAATTCATGGTCAACACCAGCCCGCTGGCCGGTACCGAAGGCAAGTTCGTGACGAGCCGTCAGATTCGTGACCGTCTGCACAAAGAGCTGCTGACCAACATGGCACTGCGCGTGAAGGATACGCCCAATGGCGATATTTTCGATGTGGCCGGCCGAGGCGAACTGCACCTGGGCATCCTGCTCGAGAACATGCGCCGCGAGGGTTACGAGCTGGCTGTGGGACGTCCGCGCGTGGTTAAAAAGATGATCGATGGTGTCGAGTGTGAACCCTACGAAATGCTGACCGTCGATGTCGAGGAAGATACGCAGGGTGGCGTGATGGAATCTCTAGGGATGCGTAAAGGCGACTTGCAGGACATGGTGCCGGATGGCCGTGGCCGTGTGCGTATCGAATACAAGATTCCGGCCCGCGGCCTGATCGGGTTTCAGGGTGAATTCATGAACCTGACCCGGGGTAACGGTCTGATGAGCCATGTCTTCGACGAATACGCACCAGTGAAAGAGGGCGGTGTGGCCGAACGTCGAAATGGCGTGCTGATTTCGCAGGATGATGGTGAAGCGGTGGCCTACGCGCTGTGGAAGTTGCAGGATCGCGGCCGGATGTTCGTCAACCCGGGTGAAAAGCTGTACGAAGGCATGATCATCGGTATCCACAGCCGCGATAATGATCTCGTCGTTAACCCGATCAAGGGCAAGCAGCTCACTAACGTGCGTGCCTCGGGTACCGATGAAGCCGTGCGTCTGGTGCCACCGGTGCAACTATCCCTGGAAAGCGCGATTGAGTTCATTGCAGACGACGAGCTGGTCGAACTGACGCCGAAATCGATCCGGCTGCGTAAGCGTTAACACAAGGAACACGCGCGCAAGAAAGCCTCGCGCGAAACGCCTGCTGCCTAGTTCACAGTGAGTGCCGAAGCCCCAGGGGCTGTTCGGACGCCGATAACTTAAAACCCGCCAGAAGCATCTCGGCGGGTTTTTTGTTGGGCTAAGCGACGATCCATCGCCCGGCCTTGGCGCTTGGGTTACTTTACGCGGGCACGGTACTCGTTGGTACGGGTGTCAATTTCGATCTTGTCACCGATTTCAACAAAAGCCGGTACTTGAATCTCGAAGTTGGTCGGCTTGATACGGGCCGGCTTCATCACCTTGCCCGAGGTATCGCCCTTGACGGCGGGCTCGGTGTATTCGACTTCGCGCACCACGGCGGTCGGCATTTCGACCGAGATGGCCTTGCCGTTGTAAAACACGACTTCACAGGCCATACCGTCGTCCAGGTAGTTGAGGGCGTCGATCATGTTTTCGCCTTCAACTTCGTACTGGTTGTATTCGGCATCCATGAAAACGTACATCGGGTCAGCGAAATAAGAGTAGGTCACTTCCTTGCGCTCGAGCACAACGATCTCGAATTTTTCATCGGCCTTGTAGACAGATTCACTGCCGCTGCCAGTGAGCAGGTTTTTCATCTTCAGCTTGACGACGGCCGCATTGCGGCCCGACTTGTTGTATTCGGCCTTCTGGACGACCAGCGGCTCGCTACCGACCATGATCACGTTACCAGCGCGCAGTTCCTGTGCTGTCTTCATAATTCCGTACTTTCCTGATTGCGGGTGTCTATCGATTCGGCGGGCACCGGTGAGGATGCCAGGCCGCAAAACGCATTATTTTATCAGATTGGCCACAAAAGCCCGGAGTTGCGTGACCAGATCGGCCTGTTTCAGCAGGTTTGTACGCCACACGAGGGCGTTCTGTTGCAGTGCTGGCAGCATTTTGAGAATTTCGGGCCACAGTGTGCCACATAACTTTCTGTCACCGCTGCCATTCCAGGCCAGGATAAAGCGCATGAACGTGTCACCGGCGGCCGGTGACACGATCTGTGGGTTCAGATAGCGCCTATAAAAAGCCTCGAGTTTAATGAGATGCGTCCCCGCTTCCTGGGGGTAAATCTGCCAGAACACCGGCTTGGCGGCCCATTGGGCACGCACAAACGAGTCTTCACCGCGCACGAACAGCAGATCCTGTGCCTGCAATACGGCATCGAAAGCGGCTTGCGGTACAAAGGGCAGAAACGCAACAGGGCATCCGACGGCTCGTTCGCGATTGGACGCCGCCAGTTGGTCGGCAAGCGGGCCGGGGGCGACGG
>JBDQLO010000064.1:0-5438 GCA_040262735.1 Fluviibacter sp. | reverse complement strand
CTGACGGCTATTTGTATCAGGGCCTCAAACCGGTCAACTGGTGTCTGGACTGTCGCTCGGCGTTAGCCGAAGCGGAAGTCGAGTACGAAGACAAGCATTCGCCGGCGATCGATGTTGCTTTTGAAGTGCACCCGAATCATGCGGCCAATGTGGCCAAGGCGTTTGGCCTGGATCATCTCGATGGCCCGGCTTTCGCGGTGATCTGGACGACCACCCCGTGGACGCTGCCGGCCAACGAGGCGGTGAGCGTGCACCCGTCGTTAGAGTACGTGTTGGTCGGTACCCCGAAGGGCAACTTGATTCTCGGCGCGGATCTGATGGAAAACGCATTGCAACGCTATGGCCTTGAAGGTCAGGTGCAAGGTAAATGCGCCGGTGCTGCGTTGGAGCGGGTGCTACTGCGTCACCCGTTTTACGCGAAGGAAGTCCCCGTCATTTGTGGCGAACACGTAACAACGGATGCCGGTACCGGCTTGGTGCATACGGCGCCGGCACATGGCGTTGATGACTTTAATATCGGAAAGAAGTATGGTCTGCCAGTCGAAAACCCGGTCGGTGACGATGGTTGCTTCCTGCAGAAGACCCCGGCCTTGCCGACCGGTTCGCTGGCCGGCCTGAGCGTCTGGGAGGCCAATCCTAAGGTACTCGACACCCTGCGCGATCACCACCGCCTGTTGGCCGAGGTAAAACTACAGCACAGTTACCCACACTGCTGGCGACACAAGACACCGATCATCTTTCGGGCAACCACGCAGTGGTTCGTTGGCATGGATACGCCGCCTAAACCAGGCGCATCGACCCTGCGCCATCTGGCGGACGTGGCGGTCGGCGAAACCCATTTCTATCCGGCCTGGGGCCGTGCCCGTCTCGAAGCCATGATCCGCAACCGACCGGACTGGTGTGTCTCGCGACAGCGCAACTGGGGTGTGCCGATCCCGTTCTTTCTAAATAAGGAAACCAACGAGCTACATCCACGCACACCGGAATTGATCGAACAGGTTGCTCAGCGTGTCGAGCAGTCGGGCATCGAGGCCTGGTTCCAGCTGGATCCGAGGGAGCTGCTCGGCGACGACGCGAAAAATTACCGCAAGCTATCCGATACGCTGGATGTCTGGTTTGATTCCGGTACGACCCACTGGCACGTCATGCGCGGTTCGCATGCCCTGGAGCATGTGTTTCCGGCAGACCTGTATCTGGAAGGCTCGGATCAGCACCGTGGCTGGTTCCAGTCGTCGTTGCTGACCGGCTGTGCGCTCGATGGCCGCGCACCATACAAGGCGCTGCTGACGCACGGTTTTGTCGTCGACGGCAAGGGTCGCAAGATGTCAAAGTCGGTGGGTAACGTAATTTATCCGCAAGAAGTGGCCGACAAGATGGGTGCCGAAATTCTGCGCCTGTGGGTGGCCAGTACCGATTACTCGGGTGAGCTGACGATTTCTGACGAAATTCTGAAACGGGTTGTGGAAGGCTACCGCCGTATCCGCAATACGCTGCGTTTCCTTCTGGCTAATACCCACGACTTTGATCCGGCTAAAGACAGCGTACCTGTCGCGGAAATGCTCGAGATTGACCGTTACGCCATCGAGATGGTGCGCGTGCTGCAAAGCTCGGTCGAGGACGATTACGCGCGCTACGATTTCCATCACATCGTGCAGTCGCTACAAAACTTCTGCTCCGAGGAGCTCGGGGCCTTCTACCTGGATGTGCTCAAGGACCGTCTCTATACAACGGCTCCTGATTCGCTGGCGCGTCGTTCGGCGCAGACGGCGCTGTGGCTCATCACGCAGACGATGCTGCGTCTGATGGCGCCGATTCTGGCATTTACAACCGAAGAAGTTTGGGCGCTGCTATCGAAAAAGCAGGCCGGTGCGCCGGATTCGATTATGCTGAGTGATGCCCAGGTTCTGCCCGATATCGCCGATGCAGCCATTCTGTTGGAGAAGTGGGCGCGAATTCGTGCGATGCGCGCCGAAGTCGCACGCGCCATGGAAGCGGTGCGCAGCGAGGGCGCGATGGGTTCTTCGCTGCAGGCCGAGGTGCGCGTTACAGCACCCGCTGCTGATGCGGCGGCATTGCGGAGCCTGGGCGAGGATCTAAAGTTCGTCTTCATCAGTTCTGCGGCCAGTGTGGTGGATGGCAGTGCGCTAGAAATCCACGTCTCCCCCAGTCAGCAACCGAAGTGCGAGCGCTGCTGGCATCATCGCGCCAGCGTCGGTCAGGATGCTTCGCATCCGGGCTGGTGTGATCGTTGTGTAGCGAACGTGGATGGGGCCGGTGAGGTACGCCCCTATGCCTGATCTGTCGACACGGCCTCGCGGCGCCCTTGGCTTTGGCCTTTGCGTGGCGGCTATGGTCATTCTGCTCGATCAGCTCACCAAACTCTGGGTGTTCAATCGCTTTGCCCCCGGCGAATCGATTGAAATCACCCCTTTTTTCAACCTGGTCCTGGTGTTCAACCCGGGCGCAGCATTCAGCTTTCTGGCCGACCATGCGGGCTGGCAGCGCTGGTTTTTTACGGTAATTGCCCTGGCAATCAGCGGCTGGATTGTCTGGCAGCTTCGCGGCTTGCGTCCCGGATCAGCCTACAGCCTGGCACTGGCGCTCATCATGGGCGGTGCGCTGGGTAACCTGATTGATCGTTTGTGGCTCGGCATGGTGATTGACTTTATCGATGTTCACGCGCGAGGATGGCACTGGCCAGCGTTCAATCTGGCCGATAGCGCTGTGTGTGCTGGTGCGGTTATGTATGTCCTGTTTCAGTCGCGTCATGGCGATCCCAAGGAACCCAAGGTATGAGTCAGCAACATCAGCAGCACGAGTCACGTATTCAGGCAGATAGTTTTCTGACCCTGCATTACCGCCTGACAACCCAAGACGGTGATGAGGTCGTGAGTACCTTTGATCTGGGTCCGGCGACGATCCAGATGGGTAATGGTGAGCTCAATGAAAACCTGGAAGCCTGTCTGGTCGGTCTGGTGCCGGGCGAACACGCGATCTTTGAAATTCCCGCTGAAGCCGGTTTCGGTCAGCACAATCCGGGGCTGATACAGCGGATTGCCATCAATGCCTTGCCGGTCGGCCAGGATCTCAAGGAAAATACCCTCATCGAATTCACTTCTCCGGAGGGCGCCGAGTTTGCCGGGTTTGTGCGTGAGTTGGACGAGACGCACGCACTGATGGATTTTAATCATCCGCTGGCCGGCAAAAGCCTGCGTTTCGAAGTGCAGATCATCGGACTGCTATGAGCACGACTGAGTCTAAGCCAATGCCAATCATTCTGGCCAATCCACGTGGGTTCTGTGCCGGGGTGGAACGCGCCATCGCGATTGTGGAGCGCGCCCTGGAACAGTTCGGCGCACCCATTTATGTGCGACATGAAGTTGTGCACAATAAATTCGTCGTGGAAGGACTCCGTGCGCGCGGCGCAATTTTTATCGAGTTGCTTGAAGATGTGCCGCAGGGTGCCACGCTGGTCTTTAGCGCGCATGGCGTGCCCAAGTCGGTCCGTGATGCTGCGGCGGCGCGTGGCTTGCGTATTTTCGACGCGACTTGCCCGCTGGTCACCAAAGTCCATGTAGAAGTTGCCAAGATGCGTGCCGAGGGTCGCGAAATCATCATGATCGGCCACAAAGGACACCCCGAGGTTGAAGGGACAATGGGTCAATCTGCGGGCGGGATGTATCTGGTTGAGACGGTGGACGATGTCGAGAAACTGGAAGTGCCTAATCCGTCGTTACTGGCGTATGTGACGCAAACCACCTTGTCGGTGGATGATGCGGCGAGCATCGTGGACGCTTTACGTGCAAAGTTTCCGGAGATTGTTGGCCCGAAGAAAGACGATATCTGCTACGCCACACAAAACCGGCAGGATGCCGTTCGTGCATTGGCCAAAGAGTGCGATCTGGTTCTGGTGGTCGGATCGGTCTCGAGTTCCAATTCGAACCGTCTGCGTGAATTAGCCGAACTGCTCGGACGTCAGGCATACCTGATTGATGGCGCCGAAAACATCAATCCCGCCTGGTTGGCGGGAGCGCCACGCATTGGTGTGACGGCAGGTGCTTCGGCTCCCGAAGTGCTGGTCGACGAAGTGATTGCGCGACTCCATGCACTGGGGGCCGGTAGAGTGCAGAGTCTTGATGGCGTTGTCGAAGACGTGAAGTTTCCGTTGCCGAGCGGGCTGCGTTGATCCGAGCGCATGAATCACGGGGAGCGGGTGATCGCTGTGCCTGACGCGTCTGCCTCGAGACCCCTCGTCTGTTATCACTGCGGGCTGGACGTTCCCGAAGGCATTGACCTGAAGGTGTCTATTAGCGGTCAAAACCGCGAGATGTGCTGTGAAGGTTGTCGTGCCGTTGCCGAGGCCATTGTCGCCAATGGACTTGAAGCTTATTACAGCAATCGGGATTCGCTACCGGAGTCGCCGCGCGAGGCCCGTCCCGATATCCTGGACTCCTTATCCCTCTTCGACCATCTCGAGTTCCAGAAGACCTTTGTCCGCACACTGGGCGAACACGAGCAGGAAGCCTCGCTGGTTCTTGAGGGTATTACCTGTGCTGCGTGTGTCTGGCTCAATGAGCAGCATGTGGCACGTTTATCCGGCGTGCTTGCCGTCGAAGTGAATTACACGACACGGCGTGCACGGGTGCGCTGGGATGATCGCCGTATCGCTTTGTCACAGATTCTGAAGGCAATCGCCGACATCGGTTATCGTGCACATCCCTTCGATCCGGCCCGTCAGGAAGCCGTTGCCCAGAAGGAGCGTCGCGCGATGCTCTGGCGTCTGGCAGTTTCAGGTCTCGGCATGATGCAGGTGATGATGTACGCCTATCCGACCTATGTCGCGAATGAAGGCGAGCTGACCCCAGATGTCGAAACGCTACTGCGCTGGTCGAGCCTGTTGCTGACGCTACCGGTCATTTTGTATGCCTGCGGTCCCTTTTTTAGAAACGCCTGGCGTGACATCAGGCTGCGGCGTGTCGGCATGGATACCCCCGTGGCGCTCGGTATTGGTGCGGCGTTTGTGGCCAGCATCTGGGCAACGCTGATCGGACAGGGCCATGTCTACTACGACTCTATCAATATGTTCGTATTCTTCCTCCTGGGGGGGCGCTACCTGGAACTGCTCGCTCGCCAGAAAGCATTGCGGGCAACCGAGGAGCTGGGTCGTTTGGCACCGGCCTTTGCCGATCGCCTGGTCGGGCAGGGGGCTCAATCGGCGGTAGAGCGGGTACTGGTGTCTGCGCTGCATGTTGACGACTTCGTGGTCGTCAAACCCGGTAACCAGATTCCGGCAGATGGGGTTGTGACGGATGGCACGTCTAACGTGGATGAGTCATTGCTCACTGGCGAAAGCCATCCAGTCAGCAAGGCGGTGGGTTCGGCAGTCACCGGTGGCTCGATGAATATCGACAGCCCGCTCACGGTGCGGGTATCTCAGG